>JBLHRW010000394.1:0-3205 GCA_047626445.1 Neolewinella sp. | reverse complement strand
GAGACGCTTACACCGGAGCTTAGCCGTAGCTAAGTGAGGAGGTAAGCAACGCTGCCAAGCGGTAAAAGGCATCGCGGATAAGTGGTAAGAACTTAGATTACACTGTACTAGTGGGCCAACCCGTAAGTAGCGATACTGGTAAGCGCCGGAATTTTGTGCGCTGACAAGGCAGGGAAACCGGAGTTTGGCCGTAGCCAAATGAGGATTTTCCTAACGCCGTCAGCGTGCAAAAGGCCAAGTTTAACGGTGTCGATATTTATGGGTTGGTCCACTAGTGGTCTGTCAACATTAAATGTTGGGGTAATCTGCGATGCCTTGCAGTCGCCCGTACTGGCAAACGTTTTCACCTCGTGTTCCCGACGGGAGCATAGTGCAAAACATTGCAGCCCGGCAGGCAGAAGTAATGGACTGCCAAAAGGAATTACAAGGCCTTATCCCAGGAGTTCAAAGCGCGGTACACGGAACGGTGCACCTTACCCCTGATGCCCATTTTTTGGAAGCGTTCGTTCTTAGGATCGGGGTTGACACGATTAGTGAGTAAAACGAATACCAGGTCATTGCCCGGGTCAGCCCATACGGAAGTTCCGGTAAAGCCGAGGTGTCCAAAAGTTTGCTTTGACGCACCGGCATTCACCACATTCGGCCAACCTCCGGCCAACCGATCGAAGCCCAGGGCCCGATAGTTGTAGCGGTTCTTTGTGGTAAACAAGGCCACGGTTTCCGGTTGTAACAATTGCTTTCCGGCATATTCACCCTCATCGTTTAACAGCTGAAAGAGGCGCCCCAGGTCATAAGCATTTGAAAACAGGCCGGCGTGGCCGGCCACGCCGCCAAGCAACGCGGCTCCTTCATCGTGGACGTACCCGCGCAGCAAACCACCACGCATCCATTTGTCGTTCACTGTCGGTACCAGGCGCTCCTCCGGGAACTTCCCGGCTGGGCGGAAGCCCAGCTTCCCCAGGCCCAGCGGTTCGTAGAATTCCCGTATCAGCAATTCTTCCATGCGCTCGCCGGTGACCTCCTCAACGATCAACTGAAGTAGGTAAAAGTTCAGATCACTGTATTTGTACAGCTGCCGCTTCGTCCGGGTGATCTTACCCGTCAAGTTTTTACGTACCGTAGCCGGCACCTTATTGTCCAACCAACGATCCGGGCCAACGGGCAGCGTGAAGTCACCTATGATTTCGTCTGTAATAAACTGCTTCCCGATAAGACCGGTCAGCGGTATTTCCGATTGCAGGCCAGTATGGTGTGCCAGTAACCGCTCTATTTTATAGCGACCAATCGCCTTTTTCTTCAACTCTGGAAGATAATCCCTTACCTGAGCATCCAATTTGATCTTACCTTCTTCATACAGCTTCATTACTGCTAACGTAGTCGCCGCCGATTTGGTGATCGAGGCCAGGTCATAAAGGTCTGCAGGAGTGACAGGTTGCTTACGGTACGTCTGGTGACCATAGGCTTTTTCATAGACAACCTGACCATCTTTCATTACCAGCAGCTGAGCTCCCGGCATGGCGCGGTAGCGGATGCCACGGTTGATGTGGTAGTCCACATTTTCCAGCTTACGACGATCAATACCCAGTAGCTCGGGCAGTCGGAAGCCGGCACGGTAAGGTTCCAGGCGGTAACCAGCACCCGGAGAGTAAACAGACGTACTCGTTTTTAGCTTGCCATCGATCAGCTCGGCGCCAAATAATGCCTGTGCCAGGAAGGCTTCGCTCTCTTTACTGCGTAAGGGGGCATTGATCACCGACCACGACCGTGGAATCTCCATCACCAAGGCCGGATCACCAAAATGAATAAAGGTGATATCGGCACCCTGAACACCAAAAAGTGCCTGGTACCAATCCGCATTAAAGGAGGATTGCCCGACCGGATCATCTGCAACAATGACTGTAGGTAGTTCAAGGCCAATGGGCAGAGCACTGCCAATGATTTTATCAAAGGACACCTCCTGAACATCAGCAAATCGACGCGCCATAGCGATCATCTTGTCCGGGCGTTGGTCTTGTCGGTAAACGATGCGGATGGCAGGAACAGATCGAAAAGGCAGCTTGTTTCCGGGGGGCGTTAACAATACTGTTTGGCGCAGCAGGCGATTATGCCGCTCCAGATCACCGGCAGGGTTGAACGACTCATACGGCCAGGCGGAATTGATGGCCAGCGTATCAGCGTTGGCTACCTCATTGAGCATCAGACCGGTGGGGCTGGTACGCAGGCTGTCCAATTGTTCGTCGGTCCAGTCAATGGTCGCTTCCGGCTCCGCTGCAAATAGGCTGGTGAACCAGTCGACTATTTGATCGGTCCAACTCGCCGCATAAACGGGGGTAGATACCAACAACAGCAGTGCGGTAAGCAAAGATAAAAGGTAAAATTTCATTCAATCTGGGGTATAAAAGACAAGCTTTGGGGCTATCACGTCAAGGTATGATCCGTAACGTAATAGCAATGCCAGTATTGCTTAATTCTAAAGTCTTATGAAGCCATTAATTAGGTAATGTTTCACGCGTTTTTTTGGGCGCGGCCGCAGGTGCAATAATTGGTAATCAAGCAGTTGCCTGCCCCGTGGCCTTTTCTTAACGGGCGCAAAGATAGGGTTTTCAGTGTTAAGACACTAAAAGCAGGTGATTCCCCTACTAAAAGTAGTTATCCAAGGGCGAGGGGCTATGCCCAGAGAACACCTTCGTACATACCGTCCCCATTTGAGAAAGCTGCGCTTTCTTCTCGGGCCACAGCCCATCGCCCTAAATTCAGGGGTGTGTATAAAAAATTGCAGGAACTCATGAGTGGGGTGGGCCTTACCTACGTTAAAACGCAGGCCTGTGCTACAAAGCACCTTCGAGCTGAAACGATGCTCGCTAGCGCTCGTGTCGGCTACCGCCGATTGAAATAGATTACTTTTATCTACGATCCTGCAATTTGTTATGCACACAATTCAGGGCATCATCACCCCTATTTAAAACTATCTGTTTATCTTTACGCAAATAACTACTTTTAAGAAAAAACAAGAGGTCTCAAGCCTGCTCCTCCGTCCCTTTCTCTTGCACCCGCGACCGCGCCCATGACAACAACCAGCCTTTCTCTCCTTTTCTTATTGGCCTTTCTTATTGGTGGGCTGATCTCGTGGCTGATCATCCAGCTTCGTCTACGCAGCAACTATCTCCCCCTGGCAGAAATGGAAAAGGATTTTGTCCGCCGAGAA
>JBLHRW010000393.1:0-3256 GCA_047626445.1 Neolewinella sp. | reverse complement strand
GAGCCTGCGGGTTTTTAGCCTGCTTAGTTGTTATGGGTCTGACATTTTCCGGGACTACGTGGTTCGGGTCAATTCCATTGCCGCGGCCTTTGCTGTCGCCATCCGTTCCAATCCTGATTTTGAACTCGCCCTCGATCCAGGGTGTAACATCGTCTGCTTTCGTTACCGCCCAACCGGGTCGGCACAATCTGCCGATGACCTGAATAGTCTCAACGTGATGATCCGAACCCAACTGGTCGCAGAGACCAAGTACTACCTTGTGCAGACCCGACTCCGGGGCCGGGTTTACCTGCGGTGTACTTTTACTAATCCGACCACCGAAAGCGAGCATACAGACGGATTACTGCACACAATTCAATCCATTGGAGACGGAATCATAAAATTAAGGAGCCAGTTTCTTACTTAAGGCGCGAACGAAGCTCTTTCTACAACGTTTAATTCTTGCATATTTGCCCTTGTTCTTAACCACTCAAATAATACCTTCACTAGTGTATACACCTTTTCGCATCCATACCGAAGGCCGACAGCTCTTATCAGTACTATTCGTCGTGCTCGGCCTACTTACTACGATAGTATTCTGGCAACTTCCCTCGTGGGGATGGCCGGTGGCCGCGGTCTGCCTGGTGTTTTACCTGATCATTCTACAGTTTTTTCGTAATCCGACCCGGTTAGTACCGAAAGAGGACAATGCGATCATTTATGCCCCTGCGGATGGGAAAGTGGTGGTCATAGAAGAAGCGGAGGAAACAGAGTACTTCAAGGATAAGCGGCTTCAGGTAAGCATCTTTATGTCTCCCGTCAATGTCCACGTTAACCGTAACCCGATTGGCGGAAAGGTAAAATACAATGCTTACCATCCCGGCAAATACCTCGTAGCGTGGCACCCCAAAAGCAGTACGGAGAACGAACGCACTACTGTAGTCATTGATAACGGGAATACGGAGATTTTGCTGCGCCAAATCGCGGGAGCCCTCGCTAAGCGGATCATAAACTATCTGGAGGTGGGCCAGTCCGTTCGGCAGGGGGAAGACTTTGGCTTCATCAAATTCGGTAGCCGGGTAGATTTATTTCTTCCGCTGGGCACCAACCTGGAGGTAGAATTGAATCAGCAAGTAAAAGGCAACAAAACCATTATTGGACGTTTAGATAAGTAACCACCCGCACCAGCAGTATTATGAGCAGGAGAAGAGAGCGCCGCGCCGCAAAAAAAAGACAATACGAGGAAAAGACCCTCCGCGAAAAGAAGATCGACTTCAAGCGGCACTTCCGTACCTATTTGGTGATGTCCGTATTTTTTATTGCCCTCAACACCTTCGGCCGTACCGATACCTTCTGGGCCATCTGGCCCATTCTTGGCTGGGGCATCGGGGTTGCAATGCAGGGCCTGAGCCTATACGGCCCCCTGGCAGATCCCGACGATGTCCACCCGGAAGATCGTGAATTCTCCGGCCCGTTACCAGATATTACAGATGAGGAAGTTCGTCGCCGTAAAGAAGAACGGGAACGGATCGAGTTGAAAGAATTTCAGGACAACCAGCCCTACCGCGATGAGGATCTTGTTTAGACGAAACCTTGCTGCGCTCGTTTCTTTTAGACAGCCTTCGGCTTTTTAGGGACGCGAATTAAATAAAACGTGTTTCTTGACCTGCCGCTTTTGTTCTCACCGTTCTTGAAAAATTCTTTGCATAGCCGTAGCTACGGAAAGAATTTTTAAGAGCGGTGAGGGCAAAATAAGGTGGTCAAAAATCGTGGTTTATTTATTTCCCATCCCTTAGTGCCTTAGTGGTAAATAAAAAACCTGCGAAGCCCCCCTTCATCAATCAAGTAACCGACCAAACGCCTCCCCAACCGGCACCACTCCCGGTGTTCCCGGGCTAAGGCGGCGCGCGCGCATCAGCGACTTCAGGCGGTGTGGTGCATATCCATCATCCTCTGGCAAAAATGATTGCTCCATGATCCGGCCATTATCCGCGCCCGAATGCAGGAAGCGGCCATTTCCTATGTAAAAACCAACGTGGGTAATTTTTTCTGAGCCATCGTTGCGGAAGCGGCCAAAGAATAAGAGATCACCGGGTTCCAGGTTGTTGAAATCAGGCGTCAGCTCCACTTCGGTGCCGGCGTGTACCTGTTGGCTTGCATCCCGGGGGATGACGTAACCGTTGAGGTAGTAGGCTGTTTTGGTGAAGCCGGAGCAATCCATGCCTTTAGGACTGGTACCTCCCCAGAAGTAGGGACGGCCGGCAAGATCCTCCCCCGTTTCCAGCAAAGCATTGGGCACCAGGTTATTTCCGCTCTCCAACAATGGCTTAGCAGAGCTCAATGAAGTACTTTTCACCCAGCCGGTGGTGCCATCGGGTAAAACCATCTCCCGGAATTCATCTGCTTCGTTTCCAGTAGGCATCAGTAAATCACCCTGCACAAGATCACTTACGATAGTTCCTCCCGCTGCGGCAGTTCTCATCACACCAAAAGGATCATTGAATATCTCCAGAGAAGCTTCGAACCATTCATTCGCCTCCTCTGGGGTCTTCGCCACAAAAGCCCCTGGCTCCAGCCAGGCGAGGTACCGGTCGGGCGTACGGACGAGGTACCAACCATCCTGAAAGTCAAGAACCTGCAGCGGGGTACCCATTAGAGCCTGGGTAGCCAGTTCCTGGCTGTGGCCGGGTTGGGAACGGAGGTTCGCAACAGAAACATTAATGATGCCTGCTGTTTGTGCACCGACCACAGCATCAGGTAGTAGGCGGGCGTTGTTTTTAGCGACCACGAAGCCATTGGCTAAAGTAGCCTGCAGGCTATCAAAGGCTGCAGGAATGGTGGTGTACCCTTCCAGGTAAAGCCCATTGAAACCCGATCGGTATTGTATTTCAAAACGATCCACCCGGCTGTCGGAGACGAAATGTGTCTTCAGGTTATCCGCCAGTTGTTCGAAGCTTTTAGCCTTCGTTTTGTCTCGGCAGGAACCGGTGACCAGCAAAAGGATGACTAAGTTCAACAAGAAAAATAGATTTCTCACGATTGATAGATTTAGCGAAAGTCAGATAGAAGTTGATGGTCAGCGCTTGTTTGGGACTCCGGTTCACTTCGTGTGCCACCTAACAAACGGTCATTTCCACACAATGATAAGGGGGCGAGGCCGCAGGGGCAAAGGAAAGTTTTCACGGGCAAGGGCCGAAACAGGATGAATTTCTTGTCTTATCCTCGATTTTTAGCTAACAATGGGGACTAAAACGCAAAAAAAATTGCCTTTTTGCTC
>JBLHRW010000392.1:0-3291 GCA_047626445.1 Neolewinella sp. | reverse complement strand
TGAAAAACCTTCATCATACCGCCATTGAGCAGTTCCATCGCCTCATCCTTGCCGGGAGCATACCGACGACACACGCGGAGCGCTGCCGGCGCGAAGCGCCGATAGAACACCTCCTGTGCTCTGCGATCTCCGGCCAAGCAGGCGGAAACCAACGTTTTGTCGTCCGTATAATCAGGCAATGGGGTAGGGCATCTGATGAGAAAATTTAGAAGGGTTAAAATCTTACGCCGGCCCGCAGGATCAAGCGTTGGTAACTAACCTTGCGTTCGATTACGTCAAGATTGGCGTCAGTAATGGTGAAGCTATTGGTCAGGAACCGGTAGCCAAGATCAACGGTCAATCGTTGGAGAGGTCCGTTGTCCCCGCCAAACTCAAAGCCAACCGAAGGGTGGACCATTGGAGAGATCGTACGTTTGGTAACTTCTCCGTCCCGGCTTCCGGCCCCAAAGGGGTAGCTCATTCCTGCTTCAAAGCGGACAAAGGGCCTATTTTTACCGCTGCCGAAAAGGTATTCGAATTGCCCGGTGGCGGAAAGCACTTTTTCCTGCAATTCATGGTTCATCAAGCTGAGGTCTACGCCAACACCAATGTTGATTTTATTAAAACTACGCACCAGGTGGTAAGCTGCGCCTCCACCAATATTAACCCGGCGGAGCCTGAAGCCAAAGTTCACGTTGTCGACCTGAATGGCTCCGAAGGACATTCCCGCACTGAATTGATGCATGAATTTCCGCTTTCTGTTGAAAAGGGTTGAATTTTTATCCTGAACAGGGACCGGATCAACATCTATTGGCTGAGTTGCTGCCACCTCCGCTTTCTGGTCTTTATTTAGTCGGAAATTTACCCGCTTCACCTCGTCCCATTCAAAATCCATAGTAGTACCATTATCCTGTACCAATACCACCCGGGTGCCATAATCATAGGTGATGACGGTGCCGGAAACGGCATCTTTTCCGTGGAGGTGAACGACGTCGACGTATTGACTGGCGGGAGCCTGGCCGAGGAGTAACCCGGAAATAGCGAAGAGTAACAGAAGCGTAAGTCGCATGAGGAGTGTTTATCTCAACAAGGTAGGAAAAAGCCGCGTGGCCGGCAGGGCACTAACGCGAATACGGGACCGCGCTGCCAGGGTTTTAGGAAGTGCTTATCGGGAGGAACGGTCCTAACCTCCGACCACGCAGAATACTTAATTACATAAATCAATTCTGCTGGTGGCCGTAAGCTGGCCCTCATCAGTGTAGTCGAATTGTTGGACGCCGTCCTCCCCGTAACCGAGCACGATCAGGTCGTTGTCTCCGGGAAGCACGATGACGTCACGCGCATTAATGTTGTTGAGGCTGGAGAGCTGCTCTCCGAGTAATCCTTCATCAGTAAGGTCAAATACTTTGAGGCCTTCCCATTGGGCACAGAGGAAGAGCTTGCCTTCCGCCACACCAAGGCCGTGGCTGTTACTCATTGGGGTGATTTGCAGGGAAACGGGATTAGTAGCGTCGCTTACATCAATGATTTCCAGTTGGTCACCGACGCTGCCGCAGTCACGTCCGCCCCAGAGGGTAACGTATGCTTTATCGTTGGCCACGACTACAGGATCGCAACTCAGGACATGCTCGAAAGTGGAGAGTTTTACCGGAGCAGTAGGGTTAGCTACACTATAGATGTGCATGCCATTATTGGCACCGATAAAGAGCTTGTCTTCGTAGGGGAAGATGGTCTCGATGCCCCAGCCGAGGTCGACGTTGTCGGAGAACACCGGATTTTCCGGATCGGCCAGGTCGAAGACGCGAAGGGAGTTATTGTCCACGGCGTAAAGGGTGCCGTTACTGATGGTGAAGCGGGCAAGGGAGCCGCCTTGGCCTACGTTTTCGGGGCCGGCGCCTCCGGCGGCAGTCGAAAAGATTGCTACGTCGAAATTGGAAGAGTTCCTTAAAAAGGAAGCATCTTCGGCGAAGAAGATCTGATCCTCCCAGAAAGTTTGACTGCGGAAGTTGGGGGACTGACAATCGATGGTTCGGCGTTCGCTGGTTTCATTGAAACCGGTGATGAAGACATCATCTTCGAGGACCTGGGCAAAGATGCTGTACGGTTCGAATACATCCTCGGTACGTCCTACCATTTCTGGTTGTTCGGGGTTGGCCAGGCTGAAGGCCACCAGATCGGTGTACTGGTTCATGTACAAAATACCGTTTCGCACTGCGATGCCTTGTCCGCCGGGAGCCTCCATGAAGGTGACGGGGACGGGGTTGTTCGAGTCGGTATTGTCGTAGATGTGAAGCCCCTGGTTTTCTTCTACCATAAACAGGTAGTTGTCGTAGATGTAGAAGCTGCTGGTGGTACAGACGGGTTGGCCTACACCACAGAAGAAGGCGCTGGACCTCCACTCGGAGGCGGAGACAGTGATGGGGTCAAAGCCAATGACCGTGCGTTCTTCTTCGCAACGTTCTTCCAGGCAGCTGGTCAGGGAGCACGTTAGGGCGGCCAGGATGGCCAGGGTTAAGATTTTTTTCATTTTCGGTTTGGTTTTGTCGGGTGCTGAATCCCGTAGTTACTTGCTGAGACGGGAGTGGGGTAGGAAGCGTTGGTGGAAAGCAAAAAAATATTTGACGGCGCAAAAATAAAGGGTTTTACTAGGAGGCTATTACAACTTTTTAAAAAGTTAGTAGGGATGCTTTTTGGGCGCGGCCGCAGGTGCAGGGGAGGGTAGAGGAGCAGGGGCATTGTTCCACAGCCCTCAGGCTGCTTTTGTGCAGCGCTATACCCAACACCTTTTCTCCGCATAACTCCTTTTTCTCCGCACGAGAATTAGGAGCGTTCTCGCGCGGAGCAATTAGAGAAGAGGAGAAACACGGAGTTGATGTTGTTGGAACTACTGAACTGACAGCAGCTACATCCAGGGTCTACCAACAACGCCAAGCAATAGTAGAACACCCTTTCGGTACCCTGAAACGGCAATGGACGGGGTACTACACACTGTTGCGTGGCCTCGAAAAGGTGGACGGGGAGTTCAGTTTGCTAGCTTGCTGCTATAATAGCGATCAGCAATGACCGCATATATGGCGTAGCAAAGGACCGGGTCCGATTCTGTTACCGGGACTATGCCGATGGGAATAAAAAGAAAGACATGGAACTGGACGCGGTGGAGTTCATCCGCCGCTTCGTCCAGCATATTCTTCCTAGTGGTCTGTCAATATTGAATTTGTGGGTAAGGTGCTGATGAATTTTGGTGTTGAATGAGGCGAAGGATTCCTTGCATAGCCGTAGCTACGGAAGGAGTTCTTCAACGAAATTCAGCAC
>JBLHRW010000391.1:0-3366 GCA_047626445.1 Neolewinella sp. | reverse complement strand
TATCTGCCCGGGCACTGGTGATCTTAACGTCGAGGTAAGTAAGACCCCGCAGACCAACCGTAATGCTGGGATTTTCCTTACCTAACAGGCTGGTATCTGAGACCAGAATTACGTCGGCCGCCAGCAGATCCTTGTACTTCCGGATAAACGGATCGAGGTTGGGACTGCCGACTTCCTCTTCGCCCTCAATCATGAATTTAACATTACAAGGCAGCGTGTCCGTCTGAATCATGGCCTCCACGGCTTTGACGTGGATGAACATCTGGCCCTTATCGTCCGTGCTCCCCCGGGCAAAAATGGCGCCATCGGGATGATGCTCCGTTTTCCGAATCTCCGGCTCGAAGGGGTCGCTATTCCACTCATCAAGCGGTGCGGCGGGCTGCACGTCATAATGACCGTAAACCAATATCGTTGGCAGTGCCGGATCGATCATCTTGTCTGCATACACGATCGGATGCCCGTCAGTAGGATAAAGGGTAACGTTCTCCAGTCCGGCTTTCGCCATATAAGTCTGCAGCAATACGGCACAAGCGTGCGTATCGTCGTCGCGCTTTTTATCCGTACTTACGCTGGGAATCCGTAGCATCCGAAAAAGTTCTTCTAGGTAACGCTCGCGGTTAGCGTCGATGTATTGTTGAGTGGTCATTTTGGTCTGGCTTTATTGGGTGGCGAAGGTAAGGTTGAGTTGTCGGGTTATCAAGTTATCAACCGAACAACCCGACCTTACCTCACTATAACCCGCCGCACCGCCTTTTCTCCGTCCGGTGCAGACAATTGTAACAGGTACATCCAGGCCGGCAGGCCAGCAACCTTGAATTCTTGCTGGGTAGCGGAAAGCGGAAAAGCGGAAAGCTTCCGCCCAACAGTATTTATTAGGATAGCCTCGCCTCCCAGGTACTGATCTGGAACGGAGAGATTAACCCGATCTCCGGCAGCCGGCTGGGGCCAGATACGAACAAGCCCATGGAGGGCCGGCACTGGAATAATGTTTGAATACTGGAAGCTGCCGTCAGCATCGGTTTGCCGCAGGCGATAGTTCAGATCAACGACAGGTGCATCGTGGTCGGTGAAGGCATAAGTAGCTCCGTCAGGGCGGTTCTGCGCGGAGACCGTTGCCCGGTCCATCCAGGTATAACCAGCATCTGCACTGCATTCTACGACGAAATGGCTGGCCTGGTCTTCGGAGGCCGTTGCCCACGCAAGATCGACTACGTCAGCCTTCAGCCGCTGCCCGGTAAAGGAGGTGTAGGTGAACGGCAGGGCGACGTTGGTGGTATAGCTAAAATTGGCACCGCCGTTGGTATCAGCGTTGATGGTGCGATAATCCGCATCGGAACCGTCTGTGGCGGGAGCTATAGCATCGCCGGAGGTGAAGACGTAATAATCTACGGTAGTGCCATCGGGCTGCCCGGGGATGGTGGCAACAGTCGTACAATTTCCAGCTACACAGAAGATATCCATCGGAAGAACCGTAGAAGTGCTAAACCCATCGGTGGTATACCGAAGGTAAAATCCTTGCCCAACCGGTATATTAATATCGGCCAGGGAAGCGACGTTTATATCCATATCCGAGGGAACTTCACCATCGCCATTGGATGATGGCATTTGTTGGGTAATTGCAATTGCTGCCACGGGCCCCTGGAGGCGAAAGTAGATGAAATCGTTGTCGGAAGCGGAGCGGGATTAAAAAACGTAATTGTCGGTAGCAGCGTCCGTAACGTCGAGAAAAAAGGCACCATTACTGCAGCATATCATTGTAGGAGGAGCCATCTCCCCCATTCCAGTCAGTGTCCGCACACCCGAAAGGACCTAATTGGTTACTTCCGGTGTAAAGACGAAAAAACGTGGTACCGTTACTCGAAGCTTGCCGGACACCGATCAGGCTTCCACCGAAGGAGGCGCTGAATGCGATGCCATCCCCATTGTTCCATCCGTTGGCAAAACCGGCACCAACAATGCCCTCTTGAGCACTAAGGGGGAGAAGGGCTCCCATCAGGAGCACCAAAAAAATGTAGCGTATTTGCATGTTTCTTTTCGAGTTAAGGGACGCGAAATAAATAATCTTTGGGTAAGATACAAATTGCAAAAAGGTTTGAGCGCGGGCGCAGAGGAAGGAACAATTAGCAAGGAACGAACTGGCTGAGCGCCTCCAGGCGCAACACTAAAAAAGCCGTGAAATTAAAGTTACAGTGCACCAAGTCGGACCGGAAGGTCCTCAACCTTTACTTTACGTTTGCCCTGCCTGCTCCCCCACCCCCTTCCCTGCATCCTGCGTCCGCGCCGTACCTTACGAACTCATTTTGACTCGAAAAGTATTATGCAAAAAAACGATTTTCACCCTACTGCTGCTCTTATGCGGCCTTCCCCTCTCGGCCCAGGATTTCATGCTGCAAGGCTGGTACTGGGACTACGATAAAGACGGCTGCAACGGCTACCTCGGCCCCAACTGGGCTGCCCGGCTCAACGCCCAAAGTACCCCCCTGGCCGATGCAGGCTTCACCTTCGTCTGGCTGCCACCCGCCAGCCGGGCAAGTTTTGGTGCCTGCTCCAATGGCTACGACCCTCAGGACCTGTATGACCTGGGAGCCGATTCGACCTGACGGTTGCGGGGCAGGAACGTACCGGCCTAGGCACTCGTGCTGAAGTGGATGCGCTCATCGCCAGCCTCAACGCCAACGGCATCGCGCCGGTAGCCGATGTTGTCTATAACCACCGAGATGGTGGTGCAGCGGAAGACAACCCTGCCGTGAAGGCTTACATCGAAACCCACTTCAATGGCAACGGCAAACAGCCTTTCCCCTCAGATCGGTATCGCAACCGCCTGCCGCTAGGCGGCGCTTACGGCGCGGGGGATTACTTCATCAAGCTTAGTTCTAAAACTGAAAGCTATGGGGCCAATCAGTATAAGTTTTACGCGACGGTAGCCAGTATGGACAAACCCTTCGTCGGGTCCACCAACGAAAATGAGCCCAACGGCGGTGGAGATTGTGGTCAGCCGTTCAATACTATTTTACTGGACCAGGACATGGTTGGGACGCTGTTCGACTTCAGCGGCTGCTACACCGATGAATTCAAGCTGACCATTGCAGCTACAGATTATGATCCGGCCGGAGACGACCTCATTATTACCATGACCAACGTCAGTGGCGGCTACTCCGATCACCGGATCTACGACATCTACTACGCACCGGCAAATGGTTCTCCGGGTTTTAATATTCCACTAGCCGATCTCAGGTACCAGACCTTTACTGATTTTACGGGGCTGCCCAGCGGTCAGGGCGGTATGAATTTTGAAAATTTTCGCCCGAATTCGGCCAATACCAGCACCACCTTCATGGCCGGCGAACCGATTCAAAACGACGCTGT
>JBLHRW010000390.1:0-3406 GCA_047626445.1 Neolewinella sp. | reverse complement strand
AACTTACGCCTTTTGACCGTCTTATTTTGCCCTCACTGCACCTAAAAATAATTTCCGTAACTGAGGCTATGCAAAGGATTTTTAAGCGCGGTGAGAACAAAAGCGTCAGGTCAAAAACCAGTAAGTTGTTTATACGGCGTCCCTTAGTGTACACCTCAGTGTCTTAATGCCTTAGCGGTTAAACCCCACCCCCTACCAAAACCAAAAAGGCCACCCTCCAATACGGAGAGCGGCCTTTTTGCCCATCAGGTAGTCCTGACGATTAGAATTTGTAGCATCCGGATTTGTTGCTGCCTGCAGCACCAATAGTAATACCAACCGTAAGGCTACCTACGAAGTAGTAATCTTCGTATTCGCCACCACGACGGTATTCCAGGTCTCCAACTTCGGCAACGTTCTGAACTGCGGGGTTAGAGAAACGAGCGGCAAGGCCACCGTTTGGCCCGTTAAGCACGTCGAGGTAGTTCACTTGGTTGTTCGAAATATCATCGAGATAGTCCGTGCCAGTCTTACGACCGCCCAATTCGAGGCCGATGACAATACGGTCAGCAAAGCGAACGCGTACACCACCGCCCAGAATACCGACAACTTTGGTCAGTTCATATGGCGTAGCATCATATCGTGGATCACCGCTGCCCTGAGCTTCTGTACGTAGGGGCTGGAGTTCGGTATACACACCGTCAAGTTCGGACTCGGGGTTAAAGCTCAGCACACCAACGCCGCCGAATATGTACCCCGCAAAGAAGTTACTTTCTCTATCACCGATGTAGAATAGGTCATATTCCGCTACGGCATTGAATTCGGTGATCGAAGATCGGAAGTTACGGGAAATCGGTACGACTATGCCAAATTCGTTAGGCGCCTGCGTCACCTTGTCCGCACTGATGCGGCCAAAATTACCGTTTACGCGAATACCCCACCGAGTTTGTGGGCGATAGCGGAGGTAAAGGCCACCTGCGAAATTCATGTCTCCGGTAAAAAGACCGAAGTCGCTAGGGCTGAGGTCTCCGCTGTAAACAGAAACGCCTGCCTTGACGCCAAATTCGAGGGTCTGCGCCTGAACGGTAGTCGCCTCGACACAAAGAAGGAGAGTAAAAAGAAGTAGCGATAAACGAGTTCGCATAGCGTGCTATTATTTCGGTTGGTTTGGGATTAAAACCACGAATTCCAGTAGGAAGTGTAATTTTCTTGTAATAGGAAGTACAAAGTTAGTGCAAAAATTGTGTCAAGCCAGTCATTTTCTATTGTTAAGCGTTTCCTTTGCATCTCTTATGGCAAAAACTTACGATAAAACGGAACGTCCAGTTTCCGACCGAACACAGAAGGAAAAATTCAATCGTTCCTTACGGATCTTCGATTATGTGTGGCTCTACCGGTGGAAATTTCTTTTCAGTTTTGTGATCCTTGTGGTGAGCAGTCTTGTCTTTCTGGTGATCATGCAACTACCGGGCGAGGCCCTGAATGTGATCCGGGGAGAAGGGAAGTACGAGCTTTCCATCACAGAGATCTTCAGTCTGCTCGCAGTGCTATTGGTCATCCAGGCCCCACTGAGTTTCTTGCGCGTTCGCCTCCAGGCCGAAGTTAGCGAAAGAGCCATGGGTTCTTTACGGAAGGACCTCTACGCTAAAATCCTCCGCCTACAGATTCCCTTTTTCGAACGTACCCGGGTAGGTGAACTGACCAGCCGGATCACTAACGACATCACCCAGATTCAAAGCGTCTTCTCCCTGACCCTGGCAGAATTCCTCCGCCAACTTATTATTCTGACGGGAGCCATTGTTTACATTTTGGCCACCATGATGAAACTGGCCCTTGTCAGCCTGGCCATTTTTCCGGTGGTCGTAATAGCGGCCATGTTCTTCGGGCGCTACGTCCGCAAAATGACCAAGGCAAGGCAGGAACAACTCGCACAATCGAACATCATTGTCGAAGAAAGCCTGCAAAGCATCAATACCGTAAAAGCTTATACGAATGAAGAATTCGAACTGGCCCGCTACAGCCGGAGTATCGATGAAACCATTCGTATTTCATTAAAGACGGCCAGTGCACGCGGCCTTTTCTCTGCCTTCATCGTCACGGTCATGTTTGGGGCCCTGTTCTACATCATCTACCGCGCCGTATTATTGGTACAGGCCGATGCGCTTCCGATAGGTGACTTGTTCAGCTTCGTCATCTTTACGGCCCTTATTGGTGCGTCCATTGCCAGCCTCGGCAATTTTTATGCCGAGATCGTCTCCGCCCTAGGGGCATCCGACCGGGTGGTCGACATTCTGGACAGTGAAGAGATTGAAGGTGCTTCCATGCCTGCTCCTTCAGCCTCCTCTGCACCTGCGATCGCGCCCCCTAATGCACCTCAACTGCAAGGCAAAATCCGGTACGAGAACGTACGCTTCAACTATCCGACCCGGCCAGACGTAGAGGTACTTAAAGGCATTGACCTGCAGATAGAGCCGGGCCAAAAAGTTGCCCTCGTAGGTGCCAGCGGCAACGGAAAATCCACCATCATGAAGCTGCTCCTGCGCTTCTACCCACTAAATGGTGGTCGTATAACCGTGGATGGGCGGGACATCGAAGAATACGACCTCCATCAATTCCGTGAAGACCTCGCGCTGGTTCCACAGGAAGTCCTACTCTTTGGAGGTACCATCCGTGAGAACATCGCCTACGGCGCACTGAATGCGAGTGAGGAAGCGATTCGGGATGCCGCCGAAAAAGCGAATGCCCTGGAATTCATCGAAAAATTCCCCGAGGGATTCGAGACCATCGTAGGTGATCGCGGCATCCAGCTCAGTGGCGGCCAGCGGCAGCGGGTGGCCATTGCCCGGGCCATTCTCAAAAACCCAGCTATCCTCTTGCTTGATGAAGCCACCAGCAGTCTTGACGCCGAAAGTGAACGCGTCGTACAGGAAGCCCTGAATCGATTGATGGAAGGCCGGACCAGTATCATTATTGCTCACCGGTTAGCGACCATCCGCGAAGTAGATTGTATTTACGTCATCGAAAACGGTACCATTGTGGAGGCCGGCACGCACGAAGAGTTGAGCGATCGGCCCGGAGGCGCTTATTCTGCCCTTGCCCGCCTGCAATTTCAGCCCGCCGACTAAGCGCTTGTTGAGCAATCCGCTTCCGACCTGCGAGCGGTAAATTCCAGCCTGCTTGTCGTCCAGAAAAGCGAACTAATAACCCGTTATGCGTCCATTTCCTAGACTTAATCAGACTAAAATTTACTCCCTCTCGGTCAGGACCCAGGTCCCCCAACAAGCGCTAAGATGATTCAGCACAATATATCTCTGGAGAAGCTCAACACCTTCAACCTACCCGCTGTAGCGGAGCGGTACCTCGCCCTTACGGACCTGCGCCAGCTGGAAGGTCCTGATTTCAGGCAAGCCCCACAACTGGTACTTGG
>JBLHRW010000389.1:0-3443 GCA_047626445.1 Neolewinella sp. | reverse complement strand
ATGATCGTGCAGGAAAGTCTTCCGCTCTGCGCGGTACGGCGGCAGAAAATGAACCTCACGCGCATGTTTTTTCAGCAAGGCAGAAAGCTCCGCCAGGCTACCACCCGGCTCGGCGCCGATGGACTGGGCCAGCTCGGCTACACTGGGCTGTTCTCCCATCCAAACGACGTGGTCGAGGCTTATGTCATTGCCCCATAATCGGCTAGCCCCGGAATCCGCATCAATCGTCAGCGCCAGATCGGGGATGTTGAGCCCGGCGAAATACCGGAAGTTGCTGTCTTGCCGAAACGGATAAGTATTGTCGGTACAATTCATCGGTGCCTCCCGGTTACCGGGGAGAAAGAGGAGGCCCGAAGGAAGGGCGGCGGCCAATTGGCGGCGGCGGTTGGTGTAGGTGGTGGCTGGGAACATGGCGGCAAGATAAGATAGTGTTGCCTGGGTGAGGAGCTCCTGCTCCGAAAAATTGGGCAAGCGTAGTGATCAACACCGTAACTACTTAGTATCCGCAACCACTACTACGGGACATTTTTTTTAAATGGGGGTCGGACGCTCGCAGGACCTCGTAGCGTCTCGAAACCGAAGCGGAGCGGAGGATTTTCGAGTCCTGCGAGCGTCCGGTTGAAAATGTCCAGTAGTCTGGTCCGCAACACAAAACCAAGGTTAAAGCGTTTAGACTTAGCAAGCCTCATTTCTAGCATGGATAAACACTTCTTTTACAACCAATTTTATCGGCTAAAATCTCAAGCACTGCGCTTGGGAGGAATCGGCTGGACCTACCTGCGTAGCCAACCTCCGATGAAACTGGTGTTTATCGCCATTGCAGTTCCTGCTTTGTTGATGATCTTACTTTTCCTGTTCCTCTTTGTCCGCACTTTAGGTGGCAGCTATGGCTATTTGCCGGAAAAAGAAGAACTCGCACTGATCGAAAACTCAGAAGCTTCATCGGTTATCAGTGAAGACGATCAGCTCCTTGGTAAATATTACCGGGAAAATCGCATCAGTGTGCCGTTGGAACGGATCTCGCCTTACGTTACCGATGCTTTGATCGCAACGGAGGACAGTCGTTTTTTCGAACACCAGGGCATTGATTTACGAGCGCTGGCGAGGGTTGCCTGGCGGTCTGTCTTGCTTAGGGATCGCAGCGGCGGCGGCGGCAGTACCATCAGCCAGCAGCTGGCCAAACAGCTGTATCCGCGCCAACGTTATGGCAGTTTCGGGATGATCAAACTCAAGCTGCGGGAGATGATCATCGCCAGTCGGCTGGAGGAGGTGTACGATAAGCAGGAACTGTTGGCTTTATACCTCAATACCGTGCCGTTTGGTGAGAATGCCTACGGTATTGAAGTGGCTTCCGGACGATTTTTTAGCAAGCCGGCGTCGGATTTAAAGGCCGAGGAGGCCGCCGTGCTGGTCGGACTGCTCAAAGCCAACACGAGCTATAATCCCCGGGCCAACCCCGAGCGAAGCCGGGAACGGCGTGACCTGGTACTGGCTCTGATGGCCCGTAATGAAAGCCTGAAACAATCGGCCGTGGACAGCCTCAGCGCGCTGCCGCTGGTGATCGACTACGAACGCAAGAACGACCAGGTGGGCAGTGCCGAGCACTTCCGGCGGCTTCTTCGCGGCGAGGCAGAAAAAGCACTTGCCGGAAAGGCCTGGCCGGATACCCGACCGTACGATATTG
This sequence comes from Neolewinella sp., assembly GCA_047626445.1. GTDB lineage: Bacteria > Bacteroidota > Bacteroidia > Chitinophagales > Saprospiraceae > Neolewinella. Next base: position 1,759 of record JBLHRW010000389.1, on the reverse strand, counting down.
ACCGGGACGGACTGAGGATCCACGTCAGTATCAACTCCGTACTACAACGGCTGGCTGAAGAAGCGGTGCTGGAGCAGTTGCCCCGAATTCAGCACAACCTGGCGATAGACTGGAAAAGCGCCAAGCGTGCCCCTTGGGAAGATGCTTTCCTTAAAACGGTGGAGCGCAGCCCCCGCTACAAAAGCCTGGAAGCCGCTGGTAAATCGGAAGACGAGATCATGGAGGTGATGCGTAAACCGCGGCGCATGACCATTTACGACTGGGAAACGACCGAGGAAAAGGATACCCTGATGCGGCCGATTGATAGCCTTCGTCATTACTTCACCTTACTCAATGCCGGCCTGCTGGCGACGGAGCCAGCCAACGGGGTGGTCCGGGCCTGGGTCGGTGGTGTCGACTATCGCTTCGTGCAGTACGACCACGTTACCGCCCGGCGGCAGGTGGGCTCCACGATCAAACCGGTGATTTACGCCACGGCGTTACAGGAGGGTATGTACCCCTGCGAATACACGCCCGCTCAGCAGTTCACCATTGAAGACTTTAAAGATTATAACCCCCGAAATCCGAACGGCAACTATGAGGGGGCTTACTCTATGCGGGGCGGCTTGACTAAATCCGTCAACACCGTCGCGGTTAACCTGGCGGTACGTACCGGGTTGCCCCGGGTGGTGCAGGAGATCAACGAAATGGGGATTACTGGAAAGGTGGAGGCCATCCCCAGCGTTGCGCTGGGAACGGTGGAGGCCAGTCTGCCAGAAATGAATACGGTGTACAGTGCCTTCGCCAATGGTGGTCGCCGGCCGGAAGGGATTCACTTCCTGGATAAGATTACTACGGCTGATGGAACGGTGATCGTGGAGTTTGCCCGACCCACCAAGACGATACGGGTAATGAGCGATACGGTGGCCAACATAACGACCTTCCTCATGGCTGGCGTCGTCAACAACGGTACGGGCGCGCGGCTGCGCAGCACCTACGGCATCAGTGGTGCACTGGCGGGTAAAACGGGAACTACGCAGGACCAGTCGGACGGCTGGTTTGTCGGCTTCACTCCAAAGCTGGTGGTCAGTACTTGGGTGGGCGCGGAATACCCCGCCGTACATTTCCGCACCCTGCGGCGCGGATCGTCCACGGCCACCGCGCTGCCGGTTTGGGGAACCTTCATGCGGAAGGTCCAGCGAGAAGCCGGCGTAAGCAGTAGGTATAAAGGCGGGCGATTCCCCTCCCTTGACGAAATGACCGTCGCCCTGCTGGAGTGCCCCGACTACCTGGAAGAATTGCCCATCTACCAGGACCCCAACGAATTTATGCCGGTCGACGATATTGCCACCCGCCTGCAACGATTTCCTGCTTCCGAGGTGGAGCAAATGATGGCCCGCAAACGGCGGCGAAGCCGGGAGACGCCGGTGGAATACGCTGAACGTATTGCCGAGCTGTTGGAAAGGGAATTACGCAAGGATGAACGGCGGGATAAGCGGAAGGAGTTTTGGGCTAAGACCTTGTTTGGAAAGGATGGGGGGGGATAGGTTTTTAATATTTTATAGTCTTTGCTAATTAGGAAACCTACTTATTGGATAATTTGTAATTATGCAATAAGAGGCGTATCTTCATTTTAAACTTAAACACCATTTTCATGAAAACCCTTTTGCCCTTTTGCCCTTTTGCCATTTTGCCCTTTTAGCTATATTTTGCTGACATATCTATTGATATTTAATGGCAATGTTTCCCTTTCTGCCCAGTGTGGTGTTACAGAGGAAGA
>JBLHRW010000388.1:0-3449 GCA_047626445.1 Neolewinella sp. | reverse complement strand
TCTTTCCGTAGCTATGGCTATGCAAAGAATTTTTCAAGAACGGTGAGAACAAAAGCGGTAGGTCAAAGAATCACGTTTTATTTAATCCCCATCCCTAAGAAGTGTACCAAATGTAAGGATGGCTCGAGTGGCCTGGGTTGAGGGTGTCCCCACCCGAACAGCTTGGTTCACGATGACTTCGGGTGAGGACACCCTCAACCGGATGCCGCAACCTATCCTTACGATTTGATGCACCTCCGAAATTTAAAACCAAAACTTATTCATCTGATTTAAAAATTCATTGTCTTCAATTGGGAATTCATCATCTAAAACCGAATCAATCCCGCACTTTGGACACATAGCTGTTCTTCCTTTATTTGAACCCTCGTCTGTCCAGTCTGATATGGTTTTTGGTTCAAAAGTTTCTTTGCAATAAAAGCATCCACAAAGGTTGCTCTTTACAATTTTCGTTTCGTGATATATGCTTTTTTTATGAGCTAGTTTTAGAAACTCGTTGCTGTACCTCTTCATTTTATTTTTTTTGCATCCATGCCAGTAACTACCTCACCCCCGCAACTCCTCCAGATACTCTCTTACCCCATGGTGGCTAACCGTCGTCCCCGCAAAGTGCGTTTCCGTTGACGTCCGCTCCACAGGCGTAGCACCGAAGGAGGACAGGATATTTTGCAGGTGCATCTTCATGTGCCCTTTCTGAATACCGGTAGTAACGAGGCTGCGTAGGGCAGCGAAATTCTGTGCGAGGCCAGCGGTGGCGATAACACCCATCAGTTCGTGGGCACTGGGCCGGCCGAGGATGTCGAGGGCAATGTTGGCGAGGGGGTGGAGTTTGGTGAGGCCACCGACGGTGCCGAGGGCGAGGGGAAGACTAACTTCGAAGTGGAAGGTGCCGTTGTCGATCCGGCACTGGCTGAGGCTGCGGTACTGGCCGCTTTGGGCAGCGAAGGCGTGGCAGGCGGCCTCAATGGCCCGGAAGTCGTTACCGGTGGCCAGCACGACGGCATCGACGCCGTTCATGATGCCTTTGTTGTGGGTAACGGCGCGGTAAGGATCCTGTCGGGCAATGTCGACGGCGTATTTGAAGCGACGGGCAAAATCGGCTGCATCTACGCCGCTGCCGGGCAGGTTCATTTCATCGATGGGGCAGCTGACCCAGGCACGGGCCAGGCAGTTAGGGGTGTGGTTACTCAGGATGGCCATGATGACCTCCAGGTCGCGCTCGTCGTCGTTTAGGTCAGGGGAGTTGGTGGCCCAACGGCGCAGTTCCTGGCCATACGCTTCGAGTACGGTGTTGATAAAGTTGGCCCCCATGCTGTCGGCCGTACCGAAGCTGACGAGGAGCTGGTAGCAATCGGGGCTGACCTCGGGCAAATGTTTCCAGGTGATGCCACGTACGCCGCCACCCCGGCTTTCCATCCGTTTGGTCAGGGGCAGGGTTTGGGCGCGGACGCGGGTGCAAAGACCGGTTAACAGCGCCGCTCTTCGCTCCGGCTTACCGCTCCAGCGGAAGTGGAGCTGACCGAGTTTCTCTGCGGCAACGACCTCGGCGTGGAAGCCCCCCCGGGTCATCCAGTATTTCGCGGCGGCGGATGCCGCCGCCACCACACTGGATTCCTCGATTACCATCGGTACGGCGTAGGCCGTTCCGTTAACCACGAAGTTTGGCGCAACACCGAACGGCAGGGGGAAGTTTGCGACCGTGTTTTCACTGAAGTTATCAATGACGTCCTGTAGGTCAGCATCACTGGCGTCAAACCGCAGAATTTCCTGTTCCTGTCCGGATTGGAGGAAGTTCTCGGCAAGCCACGCCCGCCGTTCAGCTTTTGTCTTCTTACTGAAGCCGTTGATCTTTTTCTTGTTCTTATCCACTAATACCGGATTTTTCCTCATAAGCGAGGCCGAAGGTAGGCCTCCGCCAGCTCAAGGCCTCGAATTTGGGTGTTGACGTAGCGCTGCAAGGTGGCATAGTCTTCCCGCGCGTAGCGCAGAAAGGCCGACGCCTGCCCATAAACCGACGGTAAAGCTGACTTTTTGGTGAGGTAATAGCCATCCAGGAAATTCTGTAGCCCTCCGCTAATGATGAGGTGCTCGCAGCGAACGTTGATTCCTTGCTCCTTTTGTCCTTTATTTTGCACCTGCGGCCGCGCCACCAAACCATTGATGATGGTCACCATCTCGTCAGCCGTATGCCCCACACGGACGATTGGCCCGTAGGCCGCCCGGCTCAAATCATCGGCCCGGTACAGTTCCAGCTTGCTGAAATTCGTACCTCCATTGGCTGCAGTATCAATGGCCAGCAAAGGCAACTCTAGTAAACCCGCTAAACTGCGTGGGCCCATGCCCTGCCCGACTTCTTTGACAATGACGGCCAAACCAGGCAAAGCCCTTAGGGTTTCCCGCACGGTCTCCAACGGTGGGACGGTGAACTTGTCCCCTTCCGGCTGCATGGCTTCCTGTAGGGGGTTGATGTGTAGAATTAAGCCATCCACCCGGAGAAGATCGCACATCTGCCGAATCTCTTCCATCCGTCCGGCATCGGCCATTTCCTGCACCTGCGCTACGCCAAGGTTGGCGAATAGCGGTACAGCATCTCCCGTCAGTGGGCGAATGTCAAAATCCTTTAGCCGTTCCTGGCCGTACAATAATGGCCGACAGGACCCCAGGCCCATGCCCAGTCCGAATTCAGCACAAGCCTGCGCAAGGTTCTGGTTAATGGTGTAAGCTTTTTCCGTCCCCCCCGTCATGCTGCTTACCCACAGCGGGGCCTTCATCTCCTTACCAGCAAACGGTACGACAGGTAAAGAACCCGGAAGGGGGTGTGCGGACAGCAGCGGCTCGTAGTCGAAACGACGGTCTATTTCCATCGTCTCTACCTGAGAGCGAAAGGCCAGCTCGATGTGGTCTTCTTTGCGGCTTTCACCGGTAGGATCCTCGGGCGGAGAATAATGCATGGAGGTAGGGAGTGTCGTTGACATTATTGCCGAACGTGAGACGAAGGTAATGGTTTAAATAACGCTTCGCCTTTTGGGGCCTACGGCCGTTGTGGAGCCTAGTACAGTGTAATCTAAGTTCTTACCACTTATCCGCGATGCCTTTTACCGCTTGGCAGCGTTGCTTACCTCCTCACTTAGCTACGGCTAAGCTCCGGTGTAAGCGTCTCGCCAGGCGGCAAAATTCATCAGCGCCTAAGATGGCAGAACTTAAATTACACTGTACTAGTACAGTGTAATTTAAGTTTATATGCATTCAGGTTGCCTTGATTTCGCGTAGCGAATACACAACAGTTACCCTGGACGAAGTCCGGGGTAACGAACCCAAGGATTAGCTTGACGACGCTCCGCGTCGTTAAAAAATAAGGGTCCTTTCCGTTACCTGGGACTGCGTCGTTCCTCCTTGTCCCAGGCAACTCAAGTGCAGTCGCTACGCGACAAACAGAGACATTCAAAAACTTA
>JBLHRW010000387.1:0-3598 GCA_047626445.1 Neolewinella sp. | reverse complement strand
CAGCCAGCAACAACTACCTCCTGGTGTTCCTGATCGGTGCCGTTTCCAAAGGTGCTACCACGAAGCGGTACATCGGGTAGGCGTACCCAGCTCTCTCTGCAACCTGATTTTGATTGAAGCCCGGTCGGCATGGCCGGCCGGGCTTCCCTATAACTACGATCAATGTTTCCCAACATCAAACCCGGCCTCTTTCTCGAAGGGGCCAACGGCCCGGTACTTTTTCAGGCAAACGTCCAGGTGGCGCTCGTAACCGATCAGCGGGAATACCAGCTGGAGGAACGTTCGACCCTGGAGAACAACCATATGATTGGCCTCTACGTCACCAAACCCGGCACCAAGCTGGAAAGCGGAAAGACGCAGGCAAGTGGATCTGTTTTCGACAGCGTCCACCTGACTTTTCGTGTGGGTACGACGGATATTATGCGCCGTGTTTATCTCCACCAGGTTCAGGCAGCTAATGAATCCGGCTGCCCCTTTGAGATCAGCCTGCCAGAAGCCATCAACCTCCGGGAAAGCAAACTGGAGGTAATGGACGAGGGCAACATCGCTGCTAACACGGCGATCGAATTTCAGGCGGTCTACGTCAAGAAACTACGCAGGTAGTACGCCCCTTTTTCTCAACGCTAACACGATAACATGAGTAGTCTTGCCTCTCTTTCTGTGGAGCAACTCCACAACCGGTTTATGCTGGAGAAGGCACCTTATTGGTGGCTTTACAACGCTACGCGTAAGGAGAAGATCGGCAACTTCATCGATGATGATGAATCGGTGATCAGTGAAGAAGAGCGCCTGCTTTACGCCTGGTTGCAGTTGGAAGAACTGCTGAATACTATCGAGTATGGCCGGGCTAAGGTCATTCTGAAAAAGAACAAGTCCGACAACGTCCAGAACAGTACCACGCTCTACGTCCAGTGGGGCACACAGCCAGGGCGGGCAAGTATCGGCTCCTCCTCATCCTTTGCACCAGCGTCCGCGCATAATAACAGCAACATGCTCCTACAAATGCTCCAGATGCAGGAGAAAAATTTCGAGCGCCAGGAAGCGGCCCGTGAGGCTGCCCACGCCCGGGAAATGGGGACCATGCAGCAACTGCTGGAGGCCAAATTCACGGCACAAACCCTGGAATCGGAAATCGAAGGAATGGGCGGATCTACGATCAGTGAGGATTTGCTGCGTGGCTTCGTCGACATCGCCAAAACGATGGTCATGCGCCCGGGGCAACCCGCCGCTGCTCTCGGTACGCTAGGGCAAGGGAGCGGTGATCAAATAACTGCGCCGGCACCTCCTTCTATAACTGAGGAAGGGCAAGCGGAACCACCTGGACACCGTCGTTTTTCTGTAGACTTGGCGCTGCAACACATTGCAGTGATCCGGAAGAACCTGCCCGAACACAATGTAAACGACGTCATCGAGGCGCTCGCATTATTCACCCAACAGCAACCCGACCAGGCCCGTAACGTCCTCGGAATGCTGATGCAAAACAAGGGAGAGTAATGGAGGGCAATCTAAGATTTGGCACAACGGAAAAGACTTTGCTGCAACAGGTAGTCACCTATTTGCACCGCCTCGTTGGTGCCCGTTTGCACGTGCAAATGCGTGAAGTGAAAAAAGATGAGCTGAGCTTTAACCTGGGGGAAGTCGTCTCCATTCGCTTCATGAATCGCGGGCTTAGGCCCCTGCTAATCGATAACGCTATTATCCTGCTGACGGGTGAAACCTACATCGAAGGAGATACCGCAGGGCCGGGCATCAACCATTCCTACAAGCTGGAATTTATGGATGAAAATCCAGGGAAGACGCCGCTGGGAATAAGCGACAAACCATTCGTGTACGATGGCGCTCACGTAAGCGTCCGCGCACTTTACCGAAAATATTGATGTCATGCCCGAGATGCGAAAAGAAAGCGCTGCGGCTGCCGTCAGTGTCGACCTGGGCAACGTAAACGTGCAGGTCGACCCGGTCACCGCCGGCGTTCAAAAAACGTTCCGGGGCGATCGCAATAGCGCCAACCTGGTCCTACCTGCCGGCGCTTACTCCGTCTACCTCCGGCACGCCGATGCAACCGGTGGCACGATCACCGTCAACGGGGAGCCGGTCCGGTTCAATGGCACCTTCAGTAAGGAGGTGCAAGTTGACCAGGTCAATAACAAACAAGACTTCGTGGACGAAGTCACCATCTCCAATCCGGACGGAAAAACCTTCTGGCTGGACGTCGCCTATCCTTCCTCTTCATCCTTCAATCCGAATGTGATATGAAACTATTTGCAAAACTACTTTTCGCGCTTTGCCTGCTGGCCGCGCTTTCCTTCGACCTCGATGCCCAAGTAGGCGAGGTGGGCGGTCCCATCATCGATATTGAGTTTATCGCCGTATGTGATGACGGTACCACCGTTTTCAATATGGTGCAAACCATCGTCGGGGGATCCTCAAACCCCACCAGTTTGGGCTACGTCACCGCCACTGGTGCAGCGCATACGCTCAGCGGTGGCTTCTGTGATGGCGGTACGGGAACGGCGGCGATCGACTACACCACCACTGTACAAGCCTTGTGCGACGATGGCACCCCCTTCTACCGGGTGGCGGTATTCTCTGGAGACACGATCACGGCCACCGCTACGGCTGATTTCGAGCTCGACCTTTCGACTACTTACACGCCAGCGGGTACCGTCTTCAGCGGGCCTTGTGCGGTGACAACTACCGCCGCCATTTCGAGAATAGTGACGGCCACCACCGGCAGCATTTCCGCCGGAGCCTTCAGCTTCGAGATTTGCAACGAAGGGACGGCCAACGGAACGGTAACGGTTGGCGGTGGATCCGCCGCAACGCTAATCCCGGGCAGCTGCACCAGCTACCGGTCAACCTATAACCCCTCGACCAGGCAATACAAAGTTGCTCCGGCCGTGTCCTACGTGGCCACCGGTACCAGCTTCGCCGTCGTCGTAGAAAACTAATACATCCCGTCTTATGCGCATACTGATCACATTGCTCCTTACTGCTATTTTTTGCACCTGCGGCCGCGCCCAAGTTGGTACGGGCGTAGATGCTGAGTACGCCAGCTGGTGTATGGTGGATAGTGTGGGACCAGGGAACGTTAAACGCTTCACAAGACTGGTAAACATCGCCACGCTCGAAGGTCTGGATATTGATCCGGTAGCTGGTATCGCTTATAATGTGGTGGGAACATTGTTTACCTGCGAAGCCTACGATCTGTCCGTTTTATCGAGCGGCAGCGACCCCGCAACAGAAATATACCCGAATTGTCAATGCGTCTATACTATCGACCAGGAACAGCATACTGTTAGCCAGATTATTGGCGGCGCTCAGCAAGAATTTGAGGTACTATATGATGAGTTTGTAACGCGGAAGTGTGACGGCCAGGAAGTAGCGACTGAAATTTACCGACAGCCACTTACAAAAACCATTTCCGTCCCTTCCCAAATGGACCAGAAATTGACGGTCGGATTTATGAATGGGCAGCTAGCAGCCTGTCGGAGAGAACGCTCATCGTCCCAAAGCGGCCCTTTTTGCGGTAGATTTCCCAGCGAATTCAGTCACTTAACCCGTTAAACTCCCGAATTCACCAGTCATCTACCACAAA
>JBLHRW010000386.1:0-3609 GCA_047626445.1 Neolewinella sp. | reverse complement strand
AAATTAGTCCTTTGCGGATCAAATTGAATGGCTGCCTGCTTCCGCGTAATGTCCACAACGCAGTTTCGGACCCCGGGTAGTAACTGCGGGAGTCGCTCCAGTAACCAGACACAAGAAGCGCAATGGATGGCGGGTAATTCTATGGCAACATGGTGTTGCGTTTCGTCGCGGTACCGGATCATCCGGTCCGCTAGTTTTTCTACGTCTAGCCACGAGTAATCCTGGTTGCCCATCTTGCGTTGGCTTTTTCCCGCCTGGTCATCCAGGCGATAGAAATCTCCAAGACCGTTAGCCTTAAGGATGTCATAGACCGTTTGACAGCCGACACAGCAAAAAATACTGTCGCCTGAGCTCAGACCGTTGTCAGGGCAGGTATCGCCGCAATGCGTGCAAGGAAGTACCGTCGGCTTGGTTATTTTATTGGGTGATTTTCCCATATCGATCGTAGCGCTAAATGGCTTGGCTGAAGGTGGTGTCTTCGGGTTGCTTTCGCCAGTAGTGGTCGTCTAGTGGGAGGCAAATATTGCGTAGAAAGGGTTTACCTGTATCCGTAACTTCGATGTGGTAGGGAGAGCGCCGGACGATGCCGTCGGCAGCCATGTCATCCCAATGATGAACGGCCCGCTCCACGGCATTGCAGCGCATATTTTCGCTGCGCCAATCGGTATGTCCTTGGCACATCAGGTTAAGAATGTGGCGTCGTACGATCTGATCTTCTTCGTTTAACTGATGGCCCTTAATAATAGGCAGCCTATTTTCGAACAGCAGGATTTGTTGGTAGGTCTCTACCTTTTTTTCGTTCTGTACGTAGGTGTCCCAGCTGTCACCAATTGAGGAGCAGCCAAGGGCAATTGTCACCGGCGTATTGGCAGTGGTGTAGCCCATGAAATTACGGTGCAGCTCTCCACGGCCTAGGGCTTTATAAAGATCGTCTTCGGGAAGAGAGAAATGATCCAGTCCGATGTCCTTATAGCCTTGCGCTTCCAGCATTTTCTTGCCGGTTAGGTACAAGTCCCATTTGGCAGCGCCACGGGGGAGGTGGCTCTCATCGTAGGCCCGCTGTCCGGGGCTTACCCAAGGCACGTGGGCGTAACCGTAAAAGGCAATCCGCTCCGGCCGGAGTTGATTTACTTTGGTGATCGTATTGACAATGTCGCTTTGCTGCTGTGTCGGGAGGCCGTAAAGGATGTCGAAATTGATGGAAGAATAGCCAGCCGCTCTTGCTTCTTCCACACAACGGAAGATATCCGCTTCACTTTGCTTGCGGTTGATCAGTTGGAGGATATGCGGGCTAAAATCCTGAATGCCGATGCTCAGGCGGTTGAACCCAAGATCGGCGAGGGTTTCGAGGTGTTCTTTGGTCGTAGAGTTGGGATGAGCTTCAAGACCAAAACTGTAGTCATCCGCAACGTCGGCATGCCTTAGAATACCGTGCAAGAGGCGGCTGAGGGCGGAGGGAGAAAAGAAGGTCGGAGTGCCACCGCCAAGGTGGAGTTCTTTGAGGCGCGGCCGCTGGCCCAGCGAGTGCACATAGATCCGCCACTCGGCCAAAACGGCGTCAATGTAAGGATGCTCTACCTCGTGCTTTTTGGTAATCCGCTTATTGCAGCCGCAGAAAGTGCAAAGCCTTTCGCAGAAGGGTAGGTGTATGTACAAGCTGATCTCAGGGTTGCCAATAAGCTGGTGGTTCACCGCCGCCAACCAGGCTTCCTGGCTCGGAGCCTCGGACTGCCAGCAAGGCAAGGTTGGGTAGCTGGTGTAGCGTGGTACGGGGCGGTCGTATTTTGCGATCAGGCTCACGTAGGTTAATATTTTGCTCAAAGATGGGGCGGAGAGGAGGGCGTCTACGATGACGGTGGTCAGAGCGATAAGTGATAAATGTCATTGGTTAACCTGAAATTCATTTGAGCTTCCCGTCAACCGTCCCACAGTTTCTGATGTTTGTCCCCCAATGGAAAGTAGTAAAATTGTTCGTGCCTTAGCCACCGTACAGGATCCCAACACCGGGCAGGATCTGATCACCGCTAACATGGTGCTAGATCTTAAAGTGGAGGCGCCAAACATCTCTTTTATCCTGCAGCTGCCCAAGCTGGACGCTGATTACAAGCAACAACTGAACTTTGCGTGTCAGGAAGCCATCCTGGGTGTCTATCCGGAAGCTAGTATACACGTTCATATGCAGAATCCGGGCGCGGTCGCAGGTGCCGGGCAAGGTGGAGGGCCAAAAAAAGGTAACCCTTTGCCCCACGTTAAAAACATCATCGCCGTCGCTTCCGGCAAGGGTGGGGTAGGGAAGAGCACCGTTTCGGTCAACCTGGCCCTGGCACTGCAAGAGCTCGGTGGCGCCGTTGGCCTGCTCGACGCTGATGTCTACGGACCTTCGATCCCGACCATGCTCGGCCTGCAAGGACAAAAACCTACCGTGGAGAAAGTATACGGTAAGCCAAAGATTAAACCCTTATATGCCTACGGTGTCCCGGTCATGAGTACCGGATTTGTCGTGGAGCCAGAGCAGGCCGTCGTCCTGCGTGGTCCCCGGTTATCCGGCATCATCAAGCAATTCCTGGAAGAATGTGTCTGGCCACCGCTGGATTATCTGATCATCGACTTACCTCCCGGAACCGGTGATGTACAGCTTTCTCTCGTTCAAACAGTTTCGGTCACCGGAGTAGTAATGGTGACCACCCCACAGGACGTTGCCCTGGCCGATGCCATTAAGGCCATGAATATGTTCTTCCTGCCCGACGTGCAAGTGCCGGTTCTGGGCGTAGTAGAAAACATGTCGTGGTTCACCCCCAAGGAACTGCCGGATAATAAGTATTACCTGTTTGGCAAAGACGGCGGTAAAACCCTCGCCCGAAAATCAAACTCTATGCTCCTCGGTCAGGTGCCTCTAGTACAAGGTATTCGTGAAGGTGGAGACGATGGGAAGCCTTCCTTCCTCGATAAAGAAGACGAAATTACCCGCGAAGCCTGGTTAAACATAGCAAAGAACGTAGCCCGACAAACGGCGCTCCGGAATGAAATGATGGAGATGACCCAGCCGGTGGAGGTGAAGACGTTTTAAGGGAGGCTGTTCAATATACAGCGACCTGAGCGCAGCGATTCACTCAAAGCCGAACCTCCACCCCAACATAGAAAGTTCTGGGCGCCGAAGGAATAATCCCCGGCCCGGGATACCCCGTTGCTCGGCGGGTGAAGTATACTTCGTCAAGCACGTTGTTTACGCCTGCTTCCAACGAGATACTTTTCCAGCGATAAGACAAGGACAGGTCCGCCACCCCGTAAGCTGGGATGGCACCGACGATGCCAGACTGGTTGTCTGCACGGTCCTGAGGGGCGTTGCTAGCGTCCGTAAACTGACTGGAGAGGTAGCTGTATTGAATAGAACCAAGCAAATCACCGTAGCCAAACCGGAGGCCCGTTTTCAGGTTGACCAGCGGGATGAATTCTACCTCTTTGTCCCTAATACCAGCGATTTCTGAGTCGGTGTACGTGGATCGGGTCAGACTGGTATTGGCGAACGCTGTTAAGGAGTAAGGCTGGCCTTCGGCAGTTTTGTTGTCCAGCAAGTTCCATTCCAGCAATGATTCCAGGCCATAGATAAAG
>JBLHRW010000385.1:0-3644 GCA_047626445.1 Neolewinella sp. | reverse complement strand
AAGGACCTCGGAGCGTTGCGATCGTCGGAATTGCGAAGCAATTTTGTCGATCGTAACCTCCGAGCGTCCGAACGCCTGGTTTTAGCCCTTGATTCGCGTTAGGGATAGCTTGACGTTTACCGTCCGCTACGGAATTGACGAGTTACAAGCGTCCCATTAGCTTGCTTCAACGCACTTCCACCGCACCTACGCCCGCGCCCATAAATCTTCCCTTAAAAACAAAGCTATCCTGCAACTTCAAGCATAATCCTGGTCTACTAGAATTTCTCGAAACCACTGGTAACAAAATCCTCGTGGAGGCTAGCCCGTTCGACCCGCACTGGGGCATCGGCATGAGTGTCTCCGACGCTGAACGTGTATCTCCTGAAGACTGTAGGGGGGACCAATTGGCTGGGGTGGTGTTTGAGGCCCGCGACGCGCTGCGCGCGTCTAGTCAAGCGTGCTGTTGAGCAAAAGTGCCCCCACCAACCGATCATACCTCCCCCCAATCGGCCGCCAGTAGGCCAGGGCCAGGTAGTCGTTCTCGGTTTCGTCGAAGCTGCCTTCCAGTTCATCGTAGTTGATCCGGTCGGTAGAACCTTTCTCGGGCTTTTGCTCCGTGACGTAGTAGTAATTGTAGAAGCCTTGCTTGAGCATCGTACGCCCGACGTAGGCATTGATCAGTGGATTCCAGACCATTTTCAGGTTAGGTTTCAACTGGTATTCGCTCAGGCCGCCGAAGATATAGACATCGCGATCGAGTGGAAAAGGGGTTTGCAGTACCCAAGTCATCTCGATGTATTCCCCGTTGAAGTCGAAGCGCAGGCGTTCGAAGCTCTCCTGCAGGACCTCATCCGCCAGGGTGAGCACGTCCCGGTCGAAGCGGAAGTTGACGTAATCGCCGTTGAGGTCGAAGTAGTTGAGGTAAGTCCCCGTATCCCGGGGTTTTTCTGCTTCCATCATCATGGCGTAGAAATCACCTTCGTTGGTAATACCCGCCATTTGGGTCCGGGGTGCACGGATAGAGCGGATGTCGAGGTTCCGGAATTCGTTGCCGCCCTGGAAGCTGACTTTACCCTGATAGTCGAAGCGGACATAGTCGGGCTTTAGTAAGTTCGGAACGAGCCCGGTGATGGCGTTATCCCAGCGGTTATTTTGGAGCACCGTTACGCTCAGTTCCCGCATCGGTGCTTTCAGGTTCATCTGTTTGGTATTCACCGTCAGGTCTACTTCCTGGTGGGTATGAATCTTGTCTACCTGTGCCGGGCGCATGATCCGACCACTCATTCCAGCAATATTTTCGTGGACCATAAACCTCCGGGTGATCACCGGGAAGGCATCCTCCTCTTCGTCATAGACGACCAGCAGGTAGTTGCCGCTGGCGTCCAGTTTCATGTTCTGGTTCGGGAAGGCCAGGTCGTAGTGGACGTATTCCTTTAGGGTCCGGAGGCTGAAGTCGTAGTCCTCCAGATAGTCGATGGAATAGCCAGAATTAAACTCCAGCGGACTAAGGCCGGAGGGTTTCCAGTCTTGGTCGCAGTGAATAAATTTATAGGAGTAGCGGCGCACCTCATCGCTCAGGTCGTCGAACGAAAGCCGTAACCGGGCGTTGCCGTTTAATTCAATGAACGGGTAGCTGTGCGGAAAACCCTCGATGTGCAGCCGGACCGTTTTGATGTAGTCGACGTAGGTATTATCGATGAACTTCAGGTCGTCGTCCTGTGCCGTAAGGCCCATACTCAGGAGTAGGAGAAGGGCGAGGACGCAGGTGCAGAAGAAAGTTTTTAAAGAGCGATGAATCATCAGAGTGGATTTAAACTTAATGCCGTCAAACGGTCTGTAGACAACCCATTTGACAAAAACGCGCAGCGTTTTAAAAAAGCCTTCCCCCACGGGGAGGGTTGGGAGGGGGGTATTTGGTAAACACCGCTATTCCCCTCAAAGGCCGAAAACAAGCCAAACTTTCACCTTTTCTTAAAGGCATCCAGCTTACTTACAAATCGGGAGTTCTTCCGGTAAAACCGCCAGGTGTTGCTCACCCATGGCTCTCCGGCATAACCGATGCCGATACGTGGCGTTGCTACCACCTGAGACGGCGGCACTGCCGGCCCGGTTACCTCCAGCCTGACGGCACCGTTGGGCGACAGTAAGTTGTGGCCGTTCAGCTCCCGGTTAATTCCGAGGGCTTTGGTCAAAACGCCAGGCCCACTGCTTAATTGCGGGTTTAACGCATCAATATTACGTCTTTTCATGATGTGTTCCAAGCCCCGGCTTGGTTCCCCGGCCCGAATCAAGATGGCATGTGCGGTGCCTTCCGGCCCCGTCACCACATTGAACATTTCGTGGATGCCGTAGCAAAGGTATACGTAGGCCGTGCCCGGAGCGTAAAAAAATACTTCCGTGCGTTTGGTTCGCTTGTTGCCAAAGGCGTGGCTGGCCCGATCGTCTGGTGCCCAATAGGCCTCTGTCTCCGTTATGCGGACGGCCGTCTCCACTCCTTCAATTTCCGTTACCACCTCCACGCCAATCAGCTGGCGAGCGATGTGGACGGGGTCGGTACCCGCTAGGAGAATTGGTAGTGATTGTTGATTTATAATTATTGAGTTATTGAGTTGTTGATGAATGCCAAAATCTCTATTGAGGGCTATCCCCATGGCTAACGCATCCTCTACTCGCTCCGCTCTTGCGCCTACGCGGCTACTCGGTGGACCAATAAGACTAGACGCCGTAAACTTATCAGGGCGAGTGGGCTATACCCCGAGAGGCTTTCGGTAATAGCTAACCCGGCATTTACAAGAAAGCAGCGCTTTCTTGTTGGGACACAGCTGCTCGCCCTTAAAACGGTCACTGCACCTGCGTCCCCGCCCTGCATATAAACGCACTTGTATGTAATGCCTGGACCTACACCAACCCTTCCCTAATCAGGTCATGCAAATGCAGAAAGCCAAGATAATCCCCGTCCTTTCCTACTACGACCAACTGGCTGATACCGTTCGACCGTAATAATTCAAGGGCCTTAATGGCCAAGGTTTGTTGCTCAATCGTCTTAGGCGTAGTGGTCATTATCTCCCCCGCCGTTACTGTTTCCAGGTGAGGGTTTCCGGTCAGCATCCGCCGTAGATCGCCGTCGGTGATAATGCCCGCCAGCTTATTTGTTCCAGGCTCAAGCACGGCGGTAGCTCCTAATCGCTTGGAAGTCATTTCCAGTAATATTTCCCGGAGTGGAGATTCGGTCGTCACCGTCGGCTTTTGATTATTGGGATACAGGTCAGACACCCGCAGGTACAATTGCTTCCCCAGTGATCCACCGGGATGGAATCGGGCAAAATCACCTGCCGTAAAGCCGCGCAATGCCAATAAGGCCATTGCCAGGGCATCGCCCATTGCCATCTGGGCCGTCGTGCTGGCGGTAGGAGCCAGGTCATTAGGGTCGGCTTCTCTACTGATCGGGGTCAGGAGTACATGATCGGCCTGGTGTGCCAGGCTACAATCCTTGCGGCTTACCATGGCAACAAGTGGATTTCCGGCTTGCCTTACCAGCAAAGCGAGCATTTTAACTTCTGCTGTTTCACCGCTCTTGCTTAGGCAAAGGACGATGTCCTCGGGCTGTACCATCCCGATGTCACCATGAATTGCGTCGGCTGCGTGCAAAAAAAGCGACGGGG
>JBLHRW010000384.1:0-3663 GCA_047626445.1 Neolewinella sp. | reverse complement strand
GTTCACGATCCAGAATTACCAAAATGGAATTACCGAATCTTGGCTATGGAATTATCGGCAAACCGGTAAGTTATTTATACGGTGTCCCTTAATAAAGCAGTGATCTTGTGAGTAATTATAATTTCCGCCTTCTCCTTTTATTATTACTTGTTTTGAGTTCATTGTTTGTTTTATTTCAGGTACAACAATAGTCTATGCACGGGCCCCACGAAAGCTATACTCCCGTCGGGAACACGAGGTAAAAACGTTTGCTAGTACGGGCAGCCGGCGGGAGGGCCGTGTTCGCTGGCGCGAACACGTTTTCACCTCAAGTGACCGACAGTAGTATAGCAGACTTCGGGGCCGCACCTAAAAGTACCGCAAATTTTCCCGGCGCGCACATGGGGTGCAATGAAAGAATAAAAGCGCCCTTCACGCGCTTGGAGCGCGCCGTGACTGCCCGCTGCAGGAGGCAGCTTCTCCGGGTTGGCCTGCGCGCCCAACGTCAGGCTATGTATCGTGGCGGGCTTTTTCCAGGCATGAAAATATAGCTGTGACCATGTATTTTCTATCATCTTTATTACTTCTATTTTTAAGGGACGCCGTATAAATAATGTCAATATTTTGCCAAGTGTTTTTTCTTTACCCCATTGGTTAATATAGTCTTGCCAAATCCTAGTGGGCCAGCCAGTAAGTTGCGTTGTTGTCTGGACTTGCGTGGCTACTCCATATTCAGGTGTGCATAACAGATTGCAGGAAGCCACCTCCGAGCCGTCCGACCGCCGATGCTTCGGCGGTGCCAAAGCTCCGAGCGGCCCGACGGCCTTCGGTCCGTAAAATTTCCCCGTCATACGGCTACGCGTCAAGGCCGGAGGTCTTGTGACTTGGGCCGTGGGGCGGGTGACTAAAACTTCATCGATCCTGCCATTTGTTCTACACACCATATTCAGTGGCGAAGCGACTTCGCAACCCCACCCCCCCTTGCTTTCAAAAACCTCCACTGCACCTGCGACCGCGCCCAAAAGCACCGCAAACCCCTCCAGCATGCACAGAGGATGTAAGCCCCCACCAGAGGACAGCAGCGAAGCCACTGGTAGAAGCCGGTGCCATCATCATCGCCAAAACGAATATGGCCGAGTGGGCCTTCAGCGCGAAGCACACCGAGAGTTCCACCTTCGGCACCACACGCAAGCCGTACAACCTGGCGCACGTCCCGGCGGGGTCGAGCGGCGGCACCGCCGCCGCCATTGCAAGCAACCTCGCCACCATCGGCCTGGGGACGGATACCGGCAACTCCATCCGCGGCCCGTCTTCGCACAACGCCCTGGTCGGCTTCCGCACCACCCTCGGCCTCATCAGTCGCGAGGGCATCGTGCCGCTGTACCTGCGCAACGACGTAGTGGGGCCGATGTGCCGTACCGTCGCCGACGCCACCCGCGTGATGCAGGCGATGACCGGCTACGACGCGGCCGACCCGATTACCCAGCGCGGCGTCAAGTTTACGCCTCCGAACTACACCGAATTTCTTGATGTGGACGGTCTCCGCGAAGCGCGCATCGGCGTCCTCCGCGAGCTGAGTGAGGCCGACGTACACCCGGAAGTCTCCGCACTGTTCAACCAGGCACTGGTTGATATGGAGGGGCTGGGCGCAACGATCGTCGACCCCGTGGTGATCCCCGGTTTCGCGGAACTGCGCCAAAGCCAGTGGTGCGAAACCTTCCGCGCCGACCTGGAGGACTTCCTGAGCACCTACGTCAAAAACGACAGCATCGCTACGCTCGAAGACGTCGTCCGGATCGGCTCCAAGAACGACTACGCACGCAGCAACGTCGAATTCTCCCTTACCAAAGAGGGACGCTACGGCGAACAGCCCGAACCCTGCGGCGATGCCTACATCGATGCCCGCCGCATCGCCTTCCGCGAAGCCATCGAGCGCACCATGGACTCCCTCCAGCTCGACGCCATCGTCTACCCCAGCTGGAACCACCCGCCCGCGCTGATCGACTCCTTCGAGACGCAGTACCTCGGCGATAACAGCCAGATCATTTGTCCGCACACCGGGCAGCCCGGTTTCAGCGTGCCGATGGGCTACACCACCGGCAACCTGCCAGCGGGCATCCAGTTCCTCGGACGGATGTTTTCGGAGCCTACGCTGGTGAAGCTTTCTTACGGGTATGAGCAGGGGACTTTGCACCGGCGGGAGCCGGAGTAAGCAAAGGATGGATTTTGGAAGATGGTTATAACGTTTGTTTACCTACTTATGGCCAAACCAGCGTAGCTATTTCCTTTGGAGAAAGGGTAACTTCAAGTTGCCTTTCCGCTTTCTTTAATAGAATCTTCACCGCCGTTTCTTGCTTGTTCTGGAGGATGACAACGGTCTGATTTTCAGGCGTCGTATAAGCTACGTTAATTACGCCTCCGTCATTATTAGAATCTATGCGAACGGAGCCAGCGGGCACAAATTTGGACGCTTGGGCAATGATGTAGTACGCAGGGTTCCGTGATGTACTTGACCAAGTAATTGGCATAAGCAGCAAAGTATTGGGGCAACAGACTTCCACCTCTGGTACCCTGATTGTCTTTCATCCAGGCCGGTGGCGACCAGGGCGAGCCCATTAATTCTAAGCTGGGATTGAGCTGTAGGATTTCTTTTAAAATGGGGACCAGGTATAGGGATGGGAAATAAATAAACCACGATTTTTGACTGCACTAGTGGGCCAGCCAGTAATAGTAGTAAGCGAGCAGGAGAAATGCTCAGCTATTCTGACTCAAACAACAGAGATGTTAAAGGGGGGACATCGAAACATCGAGAATATCGTTGGAACCTGAAGAAAGGTTCTGGCAATTATTGTAGGCTGCGATCAAAAGATGATGCTGATTTATACCTGACCAATGGCGGCCGAACCTATTGCTCTCTTGTGTCAGCTTCAATGGTGGAGTCGATGCCGCCAGGATTGAAGAAATCACTAATTTCCCACCAGAAGAAATGACCTTCGAGTTTTGGGCAAAAAGTACGGAAGCCACT
Source organism: Neolewinella sp. (assembly GCA_047626445.1). Lineage (GTDB taxonomy): Bacteria > Bacteroidota > Bacteroidia > Chitinophagales > Saprospiraceae > Neolewinella. The sequence continues at coordinate 659 of JBLHRW010000384.1, read as the reverse complement.
GCGGCAGGTACCCTGCTTTCGTATTTTGAAACGGAGAGCGGTGATCATTTTAGGATTCTGGACACAGATGATGGCTTGGCCATTGCCCTGAATCATAGCGATCCATTCCCAACCAATGTAGCATTCCATGATACCCATTGGCACCATATTGCCCTGATCCTTTACATCGGTGATAAAATGCTCCGACTTTATAAAGATGGTATTGAAATATTTACGCATGAAGTCCCGGCAAATTAAATTGCCGGAGGAGGAAGCCTCGTATTCGGGCAAGACCAGGACGCAAGCGGAGCATACGTTGACGGCTCAGCCTATGCTGGAAAAATGGGGGACATCCGGCTCTGGTCGGTAGCATTACTAGCTGACGAACTCAATACCCAGCGACAATTTCACCTCAGTGGTTTTGAGCCTGACTTGGTAGGCTACTGGCCGATGAGTGAAGTAACAGGAACAGACATTTATTTTAATGATCATTCCATCAATAATGCACGTGGTAAATTTACTGGAGGAGCCCAATGGTTCGCTGGCACGATGCCTAAAGGTAGGGTGTTCAGTCTGATAAGTTTTCCACTCACCGCTTTCTAGCCCTCAGAATACGCCAAGCCAGTAGTTAAAACGATGCATTTACGTACCCTCCCGTCACACCTCCCTGCCGGGGGCTT
>JBLHRW010000383.1:0-3748 GCA_047626445.1 Neolewinella sp. | reverse complement strand
TTGAAAAATTCTTTGCATAGCCGTAGCTACGGAAATAATTTTTAAGAGCGGTGAGGGCAAAACAAGGCGGTCAAGAAGCATGGTTTATTTATTTCGCGTCCCTTAGCAATCACGCTATAATCTTTTGATGGTACGTCGGCACACTAAAAGCTAGACTACAACATTCTTAAAACCAACCAAATGACTAACTTTTTCAGATTATTCCTTTTTATCGGTATTGTTTCACTCATCAGTTCTTGCGAGGGCGACGATGACGGAATGATACTGCCCACCCAGTTTAAGGTAACCATCGAAAACGTATCCACCCCACAGACGGTAGCCACTGACCGGGCCATGGGAACCGTTCCCTTGAGACCTCCCACGTGGGCAGTTTATGCAACCGGTGACGATCCTATGTTCATAACCGGCAAAAAAGCCAACCTCGGTACCGCAAGAATTGCCGAGGATGGTTTCCCCGACGAGATGCTTGCCATTCTGGGAGCTGATTCGAACGTAAAGTCCTTTGCTGCGCAAACTTCACCCGGTGGCCCGGATAACGGCCCAGCGGTATTTGCCGGTGAGTCCGTTACTTTCAGCATCAATGCTGTACCCGGCGACAAACTTCAGTTCGGAACGATGTTCGTACAATCCAACGACTGGTTCTACGCCTTTTCCGGCAATGGTGTTGAATTGTTCAATGGCAATACGCCGCTTTCCGGGGACCTCACCAGTCGGGTGAATGTGTATGACGCAGGTACCGAGCAGGATACCGCGCCGGGCGCTGGCCCTGACCAAAAGCCGGTACAGGAGGCCATGGTAACGAACGTCGGCCCCGATGAAGACGAAAACATTGCCCGTGCGTCTGACCGCCATAACTTCACGATTCCCGCTACCAGTGCCGTGATCAAGGTAACGATCACTCCCGCAAACTAAGCTTAAATTCAATTCCAGGCGGCCTTCACCGTGAATTTCATGCCAACGCGCAGATAGCAGGAGAAACACCCTACGTAGGCGGCAAAATCGAAGGCCTCGTCTACACCTGGAATGTAATTCGTGCCAACCCATTCCTAAGCCCAGGCCAATACCGGCACTGGAAGCAAAGATTGGGAAGTGGACTTATTACAATGAATCCGGAAAGGTGGTACACACCATGACCTACACCAGATGAACAAAGAACCGTTCCATCAGGCCAATATTCTTCGCTTCAAAGCTGCCGGCCGCTTCACATAAGAACGCCTTCCCAAGCAAGTCACTTGTAGTCCTGGACACCGCTACTTTTCCGATCTCTCCCGCCACCTCCAGCCGACTGGCCTGGTTGACGGTGTCTCCCCAAACATCATAAACGAATTTGTGTTTGCCCACCACGCCAGCGACAACCGGCCCGGAGTGGACGCCAATGCGGGCATCGAAGTTCGGATTACCTTTCAAATAGGCCTGCATAGCCAGGCCAGCGCGCACAGTCCGTTCGGCATGGTCAATGGTCTCTTCAGGTAAGCCACCGGCACACATGTAGGCATCGCCGATGGTTTTGATCTTCTCCAGGCCATGCTCGACGACGATTTCGTCGAAGGCTCGGAAGGCTTCGTCCAGCAAGTTGATCAACACTTCTGGTTCAGTAGCTGCGGCCAGTTTGCTAAAGCCTTTGAAATCGGCAAATAACACCGTTGCGGAATCGAAAAGGCGGGCAGTGGCTTTACCTGTTTCCTTCAGCTCGGCAGCTACAGAAACCGGGAGAATGTTGAGTAAGAGTTCTTCTGAGCGTTGCCGCTCTTCGATGATGATGGCATTTTGTGCCTCCAGCTTGGCGCGGAAGCGCTGAGAAGAGCGGAAACGAGAGTAGGTGACGACCAATACCACCAAAGTCGCCAGGGCTAATCCGATCAGTAAATTACGCTGCAACCGTTGCGTGGTAGCTTCGGTTTGTTGACGATTGATGATCTGCTCTTGCCGAAGTAGCAATACGCTGTCGTTGAGCCTGGAAAATTCACTGGCATCGAGAAAATTTTGCTGACGCTCCAGCAGAATAACCTGGCGCAGCTGGCTATCGTTCAGGGCCGTAATTTCATTTTGTTGGAGGTTAACAATGGCTTCCAGGCTGATCGCCTTGAGGGAATCAGCCGACGGGATGGCTATCTGGTCAGCTCTCCGGGCCGAAGGGAGTTGTTTCAGGTCAATTGACCCGTCGCCGGTAAATTTCATTAGTAAGGTTACGATCTCCCTTACCTTTTCCCGTTTATTTTCTTCCCTGAATCCCAGAGCGGCCTTGCGTAATTCATGGATGCCTTCGACCCGGTCCTTAGCCGTAGTTTTCGGATCTTCCATTATCGTTCGTCCTAGCAAACGCCTCCCTTCCGCCTCCACCAATGGAAGCCGGGCCTGCCTTCCGTTTTCCACCAGGGCCTCTGCCTGCGCGCGTGCCCCTTTAAACCGCTTTTTTTCAATTAACTGTTCGATGGCAGCGACCTGGCCATCAAATTGATCGTCCTGCGCCGATAAGGCGGGAACCAGGAGCAAAAGTGTAAGGATGATAAGAAGGCGGAGCATGGCTCAAAACTACTCCCTTTTTGGCGATAAGTTTTTAGGAATGGGAAATAAATAAACCACGATTTTTGACCGCCTTATTTTGCCCTCACCGCGCTTAAAAGCATTTCCGTAACTGGGGCTATGCAAAGGATTTGTAAGTACCGTGAGAACAAAAGCGTCAGGTCAAAAACCAGTAAGTTATCTATACGGCGTCCCTTACCCACGCACCTGGTACTTTCGGGCCACCTGAACATCCCGGAAATCAGGGTCAGGATCCATCGCATCAGTTTCCAGTACTTCCGCCGGAATCCCGTTGAAGTATTCCTTGGGTTCGAAGGTTTGCTCGGGGATATAGGGAGAAGACAGTTCCTCCATAAACGCTGCCCTTTTAGCTAAGGGGTTGTTGCGATCCTCTCCGATATTGGAAATAATGGACACGCCGGCAACGATCAGTACCAGTGCGGCAATCATCCACGGCCGGAGGCCAAAGATGGAGACACCTCCCCGCCGGCGGCGGTCCAGCCGCTGTTCAATGCGGTTCCAGCCCTGGTTGGAAGGCGTGCGGCGCAGGCCCTGGGCCCGGCTGCGAAATTCTTTCTCGAATGGATCAAAGCTTGCCATAAGACTTGATTTTTATTGGTTAGGGGAGGTATAACCCAGTTTTTCTAATTGCTCTCTCATTCGTTTTTTAGCCAGGATGAGCTGAGACTTACTGGTATTGATGCTGATGCCAAGCAACTCGGCAATTTCCCGATGTTTGTAGCCTTCCACCACGTAAAGGTTGAAGACCGTCCGGTAGCCGGGAGGCATCCGGTCAAGAAGGTTCATGATGTCTGCTTCCGCCAGGCGACTGGCGGCTTCGGCAGGGACGGCGAAAGCGGAAGGGTTAACATCCGCCAACTCAGAAGCCTGTTTCAGTGCATGCTTTTTACGCAACAGCATGAGGGCTTCGTTGACGACTATTCGCCGGATCCACCCTTCAAAACTGCCGCTGTCGGTAAAAGTGCCAATCTTATCGAACACCTTAAAAAACGCCGACACCAGCACATCTTCCGCATCGGCATCCCGGGCGGTGTACCGCCGGGCAACGGCCAACATCACCGGGCTGTAGCGATCGTAAACCGCGCGCTGGGCGCGTCGGTCATTGCTTTTACAGCCGGAGATGAGTTGTTGCTCGGTCATAGCAGGTTTCAGGTTGCAGGTTGCAGGTTGCAGGTTGCAGGTTGCAGGTTGCAGGTTGCAGGTT
>JBLHRW010000382.1:0-3769 GCA_047626445.1 Neolewinella sp. | reverse complement strand
CAAGTTGAATGGACCGGCACTCGGGCAAGTCATCAAGATTAAGAACCTCGGCTTCATTCGTACCGTAGGTGAAATTGATTATTTCAACGAAGGAAGTTACAATCATGCTACCGGAGAAGTCATCTACGTCAAAAAAGAGCTGCCATTTGTTTTGGACAAAATAACCCATCTGCATAAGGCAACGACCAATGACCCGCTCTATTTCCTGAATATCTTCTTCGGTCTCAGTTTGCTGTTCTTCGTGGTTTCTGCCTTCTGGATGTACATGCCAGGTGGAAAGATCTTACGCAAGGGCTTACTTTTTACCGCAGGTGGAATTATCTTGACGCTGATTATGCTGTTTGTGTAATCTCGTTACTATTGGCCTGGGCACCTTTTAATTTTTGACGCATTTTCTTACATCAAGAACAAGCAAACTTATTTGGGAATTATCTTGTTGTCGGTTCTCGCGTTCTTAAATCATTACAACTCCACGCCATCACTCTACTGACCTACTCCCAGATCGGCACCCACCATACCGATCATAACGAAGATGCTTTTATCTCCGAAGAAATAACCGACCGTCACCAACTGTTCGCAGTAATGGATGGGTGCTCTATGGGAGAGGACTCGCATTTTGCCGCTGGTCTTATTCGTAAGGTATTGCGCCGCATTGCACGACAGACCAACCTAAGGGCTTTTGCAGAACGCACTAACCCTACCACCGCTGAACTTCTGAAGGCTACGCTGGGTACCCTCTTTGCGGACCTTCGTCGGCTCAAGGCCGACCTGGATATCTCAGACACCGAATTACTCAGTACCCTCATGCTGGCCATTGTGAATACCCGCAACTGTACGGCGGAAATTTTGGTCATAGGAGATGGCGTCATTGCCTGCGATGAGGAAATCGTAGAGTTTAACCAAGAGAATAAGCCTGATTACATCGGCTACCACCTGACGGAAGATTTCGAGGATTACTGGAACAGCCTAACGCAACGTGTTTCTGCTAATAATTTCCTGGATCTGGCAATGGCTTCCGATGGCGTTTTTTCCTTCAAGCCTTTTAGTCACGACTCTTACCGACCGGTTACGGAAGACGAGTTGCTGACCTTTTTGCTCCTTGATCGGGAGGAAGGACCAACCGAAAATGCTTACCGCCGTAAGCTGATGTACATCAGCAGCACTTTCGGCCTCAAGCCTTCGGGTGATTTGACGGTGGTGCGGGTAATGGTATAAAGTAGCGAGGTGCAAATGCCGGCAGGCTACCGTGGGGCTTTATGTCAGTAACCTACTCCGGTATTGTCCACTAACCGTATACACCATCATTCCCGTCGCCACGGCAACGTTCAGGCTGTGCTTGGTCCCAAACTGCTCAATTTCGATGGTGCCGTCGGCCGCATCGATCAGGGCTTGAGAGACACCGTTTACTTCGTTACCGACCACGAGGACTAGTTGATGGTCTACCGGCGCGACAAAGTCGCGCAACCGAACACTTTGCTCCGTTTGTTCCAAACATTGCACCTGCGCACCGTCGCCCTGCAGCTTCTTTACCAAACTGAGGGCATCCGCATGATGACTCCAGGAGACCGTCTCCGTCGCCCCTAACGCTGTCTTTAAGATGTCCCGGTGGGGTGGGGTAGCGGTGATGCCACAGAGGTAAACATGCTCCAGTGCAAAGCAATCCGCTGTCCGGAAAATGCTGCCCACGTTATTGGCCGACCGGATATCATCGAGCAGAATGGAGACCGGAATCTTTTCAACGTCCGCATATTCAGTCGGGGTAAGGCGCTGTAACTCCGCCATGGATTTTTTGCGATGTAACATGTAGCTGAATGCTTTAATTTAGCGAGGAGATATGAGCTTATGAAAACACTGATATTATTAACCTTCCTACTACTTACCTCGAGTTTCGCGGTGGCTCAGCCTGCGGTAAGGTCGTCGGCAACGGCTACTCGCTTCAGGTCAAGAAATGGTCTGGTAAAGAAAACGAACAAGCCTTCTTTGCACGCGGGGCCAAAAGTAAAGAATCCCCGGGCCGCAGGCCGTGCCGGGTACCTGGAAGTTGTGATTGAAACATCACGTCAGCGTCAATTAACGGGCCCGAGGTATAAAAATAGGAAACGTTCTCACCCTTCCGGGTACAGGAGGGGAAAGGCGGCTACCAAACCGCGTAAGCGATTGAACGGACCACGTTTTAAGAACCGGACCACAAAACGGTTCCGCAAGACCATTAACGCTAAATTGTAACGGATACGGTAGCAGGTTGCATAAAGGTTCGTAGCCCAGGCACTATTGCGAAGGGCAAAAAGACCACGCCATGACTAATCGAACGAACACATTATTTGGCCTAATGGCCTGCTTTCTGGTTCTCCTCACCTGTGCTTGTGACCCCTGCGACGGGGAACCAGGAGCTATAGAAATAGATTTCTCTGACCGTACCGCGCCAGACCTTTATTGGCAAATTGTTATCAGAACTACCACGCCTTCAGGGCCCGTCAGTTCTCTAAATCTTGTCACCGATCCTAATTACTCCTTCGCCATGACTCAAAACGATGTGGTTGAAATAACACTAATGGCGGAAGACAACGAAGGCGGGGTGAAGTGGCTCAATGTCCAAGGTGGTTTTGGTTATACCTGTACAAATACGGATGAAGCCCTTGCGTTTGATGGCATTGTTCCGGGAAATCGGGTTTTCTTCGATTTTGCGGAAGGCGAGTGTGCCCTGGCCGAAGCAGAATACCCTGTCTTTATCATCGATGGAACTAACCTGTGTACCGGAAATCATGCTAGCCTAACCAACGGTGGCTACTTGCTGACAGGTTCCGGCGCTAACTCAAATGACATCATTCGACAGGACCAGAGGTTGACGATCACTATATTGACCGCAGTTACTTGATACAACGCCAGATCATTTAGGGGCCGGAGATGGATGGAAGATAGATCTTGTAATAACTAAAACAGCCACCGCTACGCAAGTAACGGTGGCTGTCCTAAAAGGCCGAAGGCCGTCTAAAAGCAAAGCGTCTAAAAAGCCGCAGGCCGTCTATTAATTACCGAGGTAATTCTTTAGCAGCTTAGAACGGTTAGCACCACGCAGCTTGTTGATGGCTTTATCCTTGATCTGGCGAACCCGTTCGCGGGTCAGGCCGAACTTCTCGCCAATGTCTTCGAGGCTCATTGGGTGCTCGACACCGATACCGTAGTACAACTTGATCACGTCGCACTGGCGCTCAGTGAGCGTGCCGAGGCTCCGGTCGATCTCGCGACGAAGGGATTCTTTGTATTCCAGCGCAGAGTCCGTACCCGGAGTAGCGGTGTTGGCCAGTACGTCGAGGAGGCTGTTGTCTTCACCTTCCACGAAGGGAGCGTCCATGGATACGTGGCGGGCGGCAACGCCGAGGGTAGTTTCTACTTCCTCGGGAGCAATTTCTAGCTGAGTAGCAAGTTCTTCGCTGCTCGGCTCGCGCTCAAACTGCTGCTCCAGCATGGAGAAGGCCTTGTTGATCTTGTTAAGGCTACCTACTTTGTTGAGGGGCAACCGGACAATCCGGCTTTGCTCAGCAAGTGCCTGGAGAATCGACTGGCGAATCCACCATACGGCGTAGGAGATGAATTTGAAGCCACGGGTTTCGTCAAAGCGCTGGGCTGCTTTGATGAGGCCGAGGTTGCCTTCATTGATCAGGTCACTCAGGGAAAGGCCCTGGTTCTGGTACTGTTTGGCCACGGATACCACGAAACGAAGGTTGGCCTTCGTTAGTTTCTCAAGCGCGATCTGGTCTCCCTGCTTGAT
>JBLHRW010000381.1:0-3902 GCA_047626445.1 Neolewinella sp. | reverse complement strand
AACTACGCTACGACCTGGCAGCCCGTTATTTGCAGTGGGCTTTTGCCACCGAAGTGCTCGCCCTCAACCAGGAAATGGAAATCACCATCGCGGAGCGCCTCGCCAACTACCGCATCCTGTTGCAGCTGGGAGACAAGGCGGCAGTAGATACCCTCGAAGCATCCGTTTACCTCGGAACGCAACAACAGATGGTTCGGCAAGCTGAAATCGACCTGAGACTGGCGCAGCAGGCAGTAGCAGAACTTTACTGGCCAATGACTGAGGCCGATGTGCCGCTTGCGCTTACCGCCGAATTCTTGGTGAATTTACCAGCGCCAGGTACGGTGGAAACCCACCCGGAAATCAGGCAACTAGCCCTTAGCCTTGCGGACGCTTCCCTGTCTAGAGACCTGAAACGCGAAGAGCTAAAACCAGAACTGAATCTAAGTTACTACCTCCTCGGGGATGGCTTCGCCCTCCCGGAATTGGACGGTAGCCCCTTCGCCAATGCCTACAAATTTGGCGTGACGGCGAGTTACCCCATCCTCAACCGGAAAGCCCGGGCTGGCGCCCAATTGGGGGAGTTGAAGGTGTTGGAGTCGGAAGCTAAGCTCGGAGCCAAAACCCAGTCTTTATTCACCAAGGCCTCTGCCTACTTTGAGGCTTCCCGGGAGTACCTGAATCAACTGAGCGCGGGAGAAATACTGGCAGGCCAGGCCACTCAGCTTTTGGCCGCAGAACGGGAACTGTATGACCTTGGCGAAAGCACCCAGTTCCTCCTGAACCAGCGGGAACAAGCCCTGTTAAAGGCCAGGATGGGGGTGTCTAAACTGCGCTTATCGCGCGCTAAGGCGGTGGCTACTTATCGGTATTTGCGGGCGGTTTGGTAGTTCCCCTTTCGCGGGTAACCTAGAAGGAGGTCCCTGGCCTCTGATAGCGGCAAGCTCTTTTATCTGGCCAAGGGTAGGTATTCTGCGGGCTCTTCCATTGTGCCCGTTGTGGAAACACCTGGAGGCGATCAAAGAGGACGTTAGTTCAAAAACGTTTTACCAAGCTTGTGTAATCGATGGCTTTTTTATCTGGGTGATCTACGCAGTAATAAGGGTCGCGGATGGTTACTACCTTCCTTTGTAGTTTGCAGCCCGAAACTTGCAACTTGAATGACCACACAACGTATTGGCCTAATCCTCGGCCCCCTTCTTTTTACCCTAATGCTACTGTTGTTTCGGCCAGCCGGGATGGAATTTTCCGCAGTGGCCGTACTGGCCATAACGCTGTGGATGGCCGTATGGTGGACGACCGAAGCGATCCCCATCGCCGTGACTTCCCTGTTGCCCGTCGTTCTTTTTCCACTAACTGGCGTGCTGTCAGCTCCTGAGGCAACGGCGCCCTACGGTCATTACATCGTCTTCTTGTTTCTCGGTGGTTTTATGATCGCAATGGCCGTAGAACGCTGGAACCTGCACCGGCGCATCGCCCTGGCAACAATCAACCTTATCGGCTCTAACCTCCGGATGATCATCCTCGGCGCAATGGTTGCCACCGCCTTCCTGTCGATGTGGATTTCCAACACAGCAACCGCGGTCATGATGCTGCCCATCGCGATGGCCATTGCCAAACAACTGGCAGACGATCCTACTACGACGAAGGATGAAAACGCCATCTTCGGTAAGGCCCTGATGCTGGCCATTGCCTACTCCGCCTCCATCGGCGGTATGGCTACCTTGATCGGTACACCGGTCAATGGCGTATTGCTGGGCCAGGTCGAAACCGTTTTCGGTATTGAAATTGGGTTTATGGACTGGTTCAAAATCGGCTTTCCGATCTCGATCGTTCTGCTGGTGATCTGCTGGTGGTATCTCACCCGGATAGCCTTCACCTTCTCGGCGGAGGCTTTCTCTGGCGGTCGCGCAGAAGTGCAGCGTTTGCAAAAGGAGCAGGGGGCGATCACTCGGGAGGAAGTAAAAGTGTTGATCATCTTCACCATCACCGCCCTGGCCTGGATTTTTCGTAAATCACTCTTGTCGCCGCTGGTTCCCGGGATAAACGATACGGTCATCGCTATGGCAGGTGCCATGGCACTGTTCCTGGTTCCTGGCCGGGAGAAAGGCACCCAATTGCTTACCTGGAAGCAAGCCGTAAAATTACCCTGGGGCGTAGTCCTTTTATTGGGCGGCGGCTTTGCCCTGGCGGCGGGTTTTGAGGCTGGCGGACTAAAGGACTACATTGCCGAAAACCTAAGTGTGCCAAATACCATCGGGCTCCTGGTCATCACGCTCCTGGTGGTGGCAGCCGTTAATTTCCTGACGGAAATCACCAGCAACGTGGCGACTACATCGATGCTATTGCCCGTATTAGCCGTTGCTGCAGGGCCCTTGGGCGTAAGTGCATCTTCACTTATGGTCCCCGCGACCTTAGCGGCAACTTGCGCTTTCATGTTACCGGTGGCGACACCACCCAATGCCGTTGTCTTCGGCTCCGGCTACCTCACTATCCCAGACATGGCAAGGGCCGGCTTCCGGATGAACCTTATCTCGATCGTACTGATCAGCCTGTTCTGCTATTTCCTGCTGCCTTTGTTGAGCGGGTTCGCGTTTTAGGGGCGCTCCGGTAGCCCCTCTACGCAGCGAGTTTTCGTCTATTGCTTATTCAAGGCCCAATCATACGCCTTAAATCCAATCTCCTTCCCCTCCGGGATCGGCGTAGTCGCGTATTTATTGAGGTACTCCCGAAGGTCCCCAAAATCTTCTCCGTACCAATCGAAAATATTGGAAACGGCGACCGTTTCTCCGATAGTGTTATAGGCAGGGTTACGGATGAAGGCCCTGGCCCGGGCATCCATAAGGCTGGTCAGGTTACTCGGCGTGAAGGCCTTGTTGGGGATTGGCGGGCAGGAGGTTGCGGCACAATTGACGGCAAAATGAATGCGCGGGTCCTTGTATCGAGGCCGAAGAATATCGTGCTCGATATTATTGAGGCTATACGTTTTACCACCTAGTTCAATCCATTTGACGTCCCAGGGCTTACCGCCGTGTAGGTCCATGATGCTCTTTAAAGGCCAGTTTCTTAAGATTAGCTTGATGGTCGCGGCGTTATAGGCATTGATCCAGTAGGCCATGCCTTCGCGGCGGGTCCAGTCTGAGGTAGGGGAATTGCCGGACAGTTCGGCGAGGTAAATATCCAGTTTGGCTTCGTCTTTTTTGAAGGCAGCGTAGTTGACGTTCCCGGCGCTATTTACGTATTGCTTCAGCAGCGTATTCCAAGCGTCATGGGTCGGGGTGACGGGCCTTTGGGGGACGTCGACAGGTTCAGCAGTGGGCACGGCCGCAGGCGCCGTAGCGGGAGTTTCAGGGGCAGGGGGCGCATCAACTACCGGTGCAGTCGTAGGCGATACGACAGGTTCGACTGCCGGAGCTTCCGTCCTGGTAGCGTTGGGAGCTGGCTTCTTTGGTGGCGCAGTGGCGGCCTTCCGTTTTACAGCAGGACGCGTATCTAGTACCTCTGGTTCCTGCATTTTCTCGGTGGCCTCCATTACATCCTCTGCCATCAGGAGGTCTTCTGAGACGTCGATGGTTGGTTCGGAATTGACCGTTTCCGTAATTACGGTATCGGAAATTACAACGTCTTTGGCTGCGGGTGCTCCACAGGAGAAGAGCAGGGTGGTCAGCAGAAAAGTGTTCAGGGAGTATACCAGAATCTTGGTCATGCGCGGGTTGAATTAATCGGTCCATTGTTATAACGCAAAGGGGGAGGGGATAAGTTTGACACAATTCACCCCTACGTCGGATAGTGGCAAAAAACATTCTTGTAAATTTTTGCAACTCTTTCCGGCCAAATGCTTGTTCATAATGCTCGCGCTGTATATCTTTGCGGCCGCTAACGGAGGAATGGCAGAGCGGTTTAATGCACCGGTCTTGAAAACC
>JBLHRW010000380.1:0-3928 GCA_047626445.1 Neolewinella sp. | reverse complement strand
CACCAGCCTTCACCAACTGCCGGGTATACGGCCCCTACCTCCCCGAGTACTGGCAACCCTGCTGGAGGCCCACTACGGCTACACCATTGTTCCCAACGGCCTTGATGCCCACCCCGATTTACAAATGTTGCGCGCCGTCTACCAGCCGGAAGAGAACAGGTTATTACTGAACGGTAACCTGACACCAGCACAACGCGGCTTCCAGTTTGGCAAGGAACTGGCCTTTAACTACCTACGACTGGCCGAACGGGCCAACACCAGCAGCCTGCTGCGCAGCCGGGTTTTCGAAGAAGTCCTGAACCACAGCAAAGCGACCTATTTCAGCGTGGCCTTGCACATTCCGCTGCAGCCATTTACGGAACAGCTCAAAACGTTTTTTGCGCTGCCGACTTGGGACCCAAAAGCCTTCCTCGGACTAATGCAACGGTTCAACGCCACGCCGGAGATGTTTTATCACCGCCTCACGAACGTACTACCGCAGCTCTTCGGCCTACGGGAAATGTTTTTCCTACGCTTCCTCCACGACCCCCAGACGGATGATTTCACCATCGATAAGGAATTGCACCTGCACCGCCGACATCACCCCCATGAGAACGGCCTGTTTGAGCACTACTGCCGTAGGTGGGTCAGCTTGAGCCTACTAAAGGATATCCCCACTAATAAGACCGGCCAGGCCATCAGCATCGATGTACAGCGCAGTCATTATTACGGTACAGAAGACGAATACCTCTGCCTAACCATGGCGCGGACAAATTATCCCGAAGAAGGGCGCAACGTCAGCCTTACGCTGGGTTTCCTGATCAACGACGAGCTGCGGGAGATCATCGCCTGGAACGCCGATCCGGCCATCTCCAACCGGGAGGTCAACACCACTTGTGAACGGTGCCCCATCTCTGATTGCAAGGAGCGAGCCGCTGAGCCGGTAGTGGTACGTAAGCGAGAACGCAATCTGCGGATCAAGGCTGCTTTAAAAAAGCTCTAGTGGTCAAATGCCTATTTTGTCCAATTACAGAAGCCCAATAAGGGGCTTTACCCTTTTCCGAGCAATTTCACGGATATTGTGGTAGGGCGCCCCTCGGCTATTCAATAAGCCGCCAATTCCAGTTCTATGAACTTGTTGCCTAAGGTCATGCTCCTTTGTTTTCTGTGCTGCCTTCCGGCCGCAGGGGCTACGCAATTGGATTCGTTACTCAACGTGCTGGATGCAGAGCTTAATCAACGAAGTACCTACCTGGCCCAAAAAGAAGCCCAGCTCCAACAGCTAGACCGACAAAGAGCACAGGCTACTAGTATCGAAGAAAAATTCGACATCACACTGAAAAAAGTAGCCGCGCTGGAATCTTTTTCTTTTACCCGCGCAAGCGTGGAGGTCTCCCGTCTCGACTCCCTGGCCTCTCAATTGAATGACCCCAGGAAAAACGATCTAGCGCAACTTAAAGAGTCTTTCATCTTCCTCTCGGCCGGAATGTTTAATGAAGCCATCGACAGCCTTAGCACGATTAACCTTAATAATTTTTCCAGCCGGCTCAAGGCGGAGTACTATGCCACACTGGCCAGGTGTTACATCGATTTGTCCGACAACTACCCCAGCACGACGCTGATCAATCGTAGCCGGGCACAGGCTTCCGCTTACCTCGATTCAGCCATCCAATATGTTGCCCCCGACACCATCGAGTTACTTACCCTCCTTGGGGCCAAAGCAATTACCGAGCATAACCCAGAAACAGGCATCAGGCTGTACCACCAATTACGCAAACGCCCCGATGCCACCGTTCGCCTAATGGCGAAAGAACACGGTGGTGCCGGCATTAATTACCACCTGTTGAATAGGCACGACTCCGCCCGTATTGCCATCGTAAAATCTGCGATAGCTGACGAAAGGACCGTGACACGGGAAGCGATATCTTTAGTGCGGGTAGCCCGGTATGCCTATGAAATAGGTGATTTTGAACGTTCGGCCCGCTATATCAAGATCGGACTGGAAAACGCCAACTTCTTCGATGCACAGCATCGAAAGATTGAAGTGCTGGAAATTCTTCCGCTGATCGAAGAAGAGCGCCAGCAGCTACTTCGGGCGCAGCGCAGACAGTTCATCATCTTCAGTTCCCTGCTTTCCATCTTGCTTTTATTGGCCGTCTGGCTCATCAGGCGTACCATTCATCAAAATCGTGAATTGCAAAAACGCCGTCGTGCCCTGCTGGACGCCTACCAGCAGTTGCGAGAAAACAATTCTGCCCTCAGGGAATCTGAGCGGATTAAGGAGCAGTACATCGGCTACTTTTTCCAAACCAACACCAAGTTTATCACCGCCGCTAAAAAGGTAATCGATAAGGCGGCAAAGGCCATTTACGCCGCAGATTTCAAAGAAGCTAAATTTCAACTCAACTCCTTCAACGCCAAACAACAGAATAAGCAATTACTGCGTGATTTCGACCAGGTCTTCCTCACCTTATTCCCAAGCTTTGTTCCAAAATTCCAGGCCTTATTTCCCACCGATCAAATCTGGCAGGACGACGAGCAGGAGGAACTTTCCACGGAGATCAGGATATTTGCCCTGATGCGGTTGGGGATAAAGAACAACGACACCATCTCCAAAATCCTGGGATACTCCGTCAACACCATTTATGCTTACCGCAGCAAAGTCAGGGGAAAATCAATGCTAGAAAAGGAGGCCTTCGACCTGGCCGTGATGACCATTTCATCAACCAAGCCCCCGCAGGAATGAAAAATACCGCTCCCATTTAGGAAGCGGTATTGTTTTCAAAACACTACTTTTCGAGTCGCACTTCGTGCGAAAAAAATCATACTCACTATAAATTATCGCTAAGTGCTTCTACAGCGTCAGGTAAATTGACAGCAAAGCTCCCAATTGATCCTGTGCTTTTACGCCGTAAGAACAATACAATAATCAGGCATCTGTACCAATGCTGCAAGGGCGAAATGGGCAGATATAGAATTATAGAAGCGCATATAAACACAAATTACTGATAATCAATGAAATGCCCCAAAGCACATAGCCGCTGAATATAGATAGTTTCAAGCCGATTTTTGAGTAATTTGTACGTACAACAACGTATCCTCATCGCTTTATTCCTCTTCTAACAACAGTTGTTCCCTAAACTGGGCAGGAGTTGGCAGCCTACTTTTCACATTCGCTGGTAATTCCTCCAAGAGCCGATAGCTTGCTACCCCAAGTGGTCGGGTGGTCGACTTCAAAGAGTACTCCACGATGAAGTCATCCTTGTCCTTACAAAGAATCATCCCGATGGAGGGGTTCTCATGTGGTAGCTTTAGCGTGCCATCAAGTACTTCCAGATAGAAAGTCATTTTCCCGACGTACTCTGGAATAAACTTCCGCACCTTAAGATCAATGGCAACCAAACACTGCAATTGGCGACGGTAAAACAGGAGGTCCACCCAAAAATCACTACTTCCAACTGTAACACGGTGCTGCCTGCCAACAAAGGTGACCCCATAGCCGAGTTCAAGAATAAAATCACGGATGCGGCTCATCAAACGGTTCTTTAACTCCTGCTCTCGGACTTCCTCTTCAATCCCCAAGAACTCCAAGTTGTAGCTACTCTTAATGGCTTCATTGGCCTGGTCAATGAGGTTCTCAGGAAGCGTCTCTTTGAAATTGTTTGCACGGGGTTCGAGCTTGGTGCGCTCGTAGAGTTTGGCGCTGATTTGGTGGGTTAGGACGGCTCGAGTCCAGCCGTATTGGGCGGATTTCCTTAAATGAAAAGCCCTCTGCTCTGTTGAAAAAACATCGCTTATTAATACTAGTGGTAGCGTTCTTAGGTCTTCGAACATTTAACGCAGGCAGCGTGGTGCTGGACGACTAACTGAAAGCCGATCATAGCCATAGCTACGTGAGGTTTTCAGTTGGGAAGTACAGCGCCGCGATGGCAAGTTAAATGGATGAATA
>JBLHRW010000379.1:0-4062 GCA_047626445.1 Neolewinella sp. | reverse complement strand
CTGTTCAGAACAAGCTTGTTGTTTTTGTCTTTGGTTCCCTTGGGCAGAGGGGGATACTTTTACCATGCACTTTATGATGTTTTTGCGGGATCAACCGCTACCAATAGATTGGGAGAGAAGGAAACTCCTTGTTTTGATCGACTAACCGATGACCGTGTACTCGCTCAGAGCGTCTGGACTATCTGTATGACAGGAGCGTTGGCTAGGGCCAGCGTTGACGCAGCTTGGGCCTGTGAAGGAATCTCCACAGTACAGCTCGCCTTGCCTATGGTAGGTTCCACCGCTGCCTTTGTATTGCCGCTACCCAAGCGTATGCGGACTTCCAGGAGTCGATGCACGACTATTCTCTGGCCGCCCTCAAATCCGACTCACAAGCCTTTGAAGATCGCCTTCAAGAACTGAGCCGGGAGGGTAAACTGATCCTTCCGTTACAGGCGGAACAGTTCCCTTCGATCAATAACGCCGTAGTTTACGCTACTGCACTGAATAACCTTGAGCGCGGATTCAATATCCTCAACCAGAAGTTCGATTGGCAAAACCTCGACCGCGACTTTAAGATGCAGATACTGAAGGTTTATCAGGCTGCAAATCCCGACGTCCTTGCAAATAAAATCCTCAAGGACCAGAAGGACCACCAAGCCTCCCTAGATACCATCGCTTTTAGCGATGAATTCCACGCCTACCGATCCGCTATTCATCAATTGTTTGCGTTTTCTGGCGCTAATACTATCGATAATGATGCCGTAATCGCCCGAATGTTGGAATATCCAAATCGTTCAAGAACCGAAGAATTTCCCGCTGAATTACTTGCAGACATCCTTTTCGCGCAAGAGCAACAGGAGCTAAACATTGTACGGGCTAAAGCCATGAAAGTACTCAAAGAAAAGTTTCGATACATGACTTTATCCAAAGAGGATCACGCTAAAATTAGTGAGCTATACCAAAGGTCTGCACAAAACCTTCTATACCGGTGAAGAAGTGGACGCAATTCCATTAAATCACGGTATTCTAGTCAGGCACGAATAAATAAAGAGACCTTCTTCTATCAACGGTACAACAAGTACCACATCCAACGAGCGCAGTGAGCGACCTCGTGCGGTAGCACTACCCACTACCTCCTACCCACTATTTAGGCCGGAGGCCGCCTACTCTTCCTCAACAGAAGAGAAATGATGAATCCGGTCCAAATGCAACTCCGTAGTCATCTCCCGCTCAAAGTACATCGGCTCGAAACGCACGTTCCAGACGACCTCATCGAAGGTGTAGGAATTGTTAATGTGAACGGACTGTGCGAAAGTTTCGTCGTAGCCGTCGACCATGATCAGTAACTCCGAGTGGCGGGAGCAGTAGTCTTTCTTGTTCCAATCGTGGATGGGGCTTTCTGCGGTAATGGGGTGAACGACGGTCCAATTCAGCGGGAAAAGCGGGACATTGTCCCGCTCCAGTTCCAGCGGCGCGAAGCGCCGCCGTTCGCCATCGAGCCAGGTGAGGACTACGCGGGCGCTGACGTTGATCAAATTGTTGTCTCGCTTATTGGCAATCCGGAATTGTAGGCTGCGCCCTTTGCCATCTTTGCCGTAAGGAGCAACGATGGCTTTCTCAGAGAAAAGAATCAGCCGCTGGGGGCGCGCGAAGCGCGCGTAGAACAGACCGGTTACGATGGCCACGGAAATTAGCCCAAACAAGGCGATGAAAGAGGCAAGTGCATTGGAGGCGATTCCCACCGGGGCGATACGGCCATAACCCACCGTGGTAAAGGTTTGTACGCTGAAAAAGAAGGTGCTCAGAAACCGTTTCCATAGCGGTGCGGCAGGGTCAATAGTGGTAAGCGAATCTGATCCGATTATGAGAAAACCGCAGGCAAACACCAGGTTGATGGTTACGTAAGCCCCTACCGTCAGCAGTAGAAATTGCCACCAGCTCATCTCTACAAGTTGCTGGTATGGGGCAAATACGGAGCGCCCCCTCCGAACGACGTTGAAGGAGCCATCGTTATTGATCAGCCGGGTGCCGGGGCTGCGGCCGACCTTTGCTCCCAGGCCTAAATCGGAAGAGTTGTCGTTGTCCGGGGTACTGGTTGTACGTTTGCGAAGGTTACGGAAGTTCATGAGGGATAAACAGCTAGTGCTGAGTCAGGTTGAATATTGCACCTCAGCTGCTAGTGATTTTTTCGACTGACAAGGCGCTTGAGCCGGAATTTAGCCGTAGCTAAAGGAGGATTCAAGGAACGCAGTCAGTCGGAAAAAGAAGCCGTAGACATGGTGCAAATATTTGCCTGGCTCAGCACTAGGGATGGGGTTGGGTTTTAGCGCGGATGAGCCAGGTAGACTGCTCTTTCAACCTTTCCTTGCATCCCGCGGCCGCGCCACATACTACTGCCCCAATAATTTATCCACTTCCTCCGCCAGCCCGTAACCCGGCCCGTCCGTTTTTGCCTTGGCCAACTTACCGTTCTGGTCAAAAATGACGTGGTGCGGAATACCGCCAATGCCGAATAGTTTGCCCACGACGCTGGTTTGTTCCTTATTCGTCTGTAGGTGAATGGCGGAGAATTCTAGCTTACTGACCATATCTCGCCAGATGTTTTCAGGGCTGCGCTGTGCGAGAAAAACAACCGCGACTTGCTCCGGATCATACTTTTTCATGAAGGCCGGATAATCGTTTTTCATTTCATCAATGCAGGGCGAACACCAGGTTGCCCAAAAATCGAGTACGATGACCTTTCCCGCGTGCTCGGCCAGGATGTCCGGGATGGGATTGTCCATGCCCACAGGGATCTCTGGCAGCTGCTGCTCATAAAGGTCAATGGGCTTCACCTCTCCGGCCAGGATACTTAGTTTCTCCTGAATAGGGCCACTGAGGCTTGGATAGGGCGTGGTGCGTACGAAGCGCTCGGCGTCTGTAACTAAGGTTGGTGCCTGATTTTCAACCTGTAACTGTAAGTTGTAAATCAGGGTTAGGAATACATCGTGGAGATAGCCGTCGTAAAGGCTGTCGATCAATCGTACGGATTCGGCGTAGTAAGCAGCCTTTCGCGCCGCTTTTGGCAAGTGTTTGGTGACCTTATAGGCCGAGCGGGTCACAGCCATTTGCTCGTAATGGAGGTTGCTGATCAGCTCGCTGTTAAAGATGGTAGGCTCGGTAAACGGTATGCCGATATTATTTCTCCAGTATAGCTGACGCAAACTATCGGCATTGGAAGACATACCAGCGATGATCACTTCTTGGTTGAATTCAGAATAAATTTCATTGTCGATGTAACAGTTGGCGTAGGCCAGCAATAGTGGGTCGGTGTACTTTCCGGTAGCCCAAAGATTGGCTAGCCGTTGCCGGCGCTGGACGGCAATGTCTTGGTGAAAAGCAAGCATTGAATCCAGGTCAGTAATTCCTTTAGATAAGGAATCTCGGGTGGGATAGTCCGGAGGTGTTAGTAAGTCGATGATCTCGGCCGCTTGGTCGGTGAAAGGAGCGTCAGGGGCCTTAAGTAAGTACCCACCGTTTATGGTGTCGGGTAAGAATTGAACCGTAAGGTCTTCACCGGGTCGGACGACCATCTCAAAGTGATTTCCTCCGTAATACAAATTGTAGCTGCGGAGGGTGTTTTCGCTCACCTCAAAAGAAGTGCGCCCCGCAGCATCGAGAAAAAGTTGTCGACTTTCCTGGTCCTGGCTGTGCCAAACGTACCAGTAAGCCAGGCCAGTAATGGGGTCAACCGATCCGTCGAAATTAGGAACCTCGACGGTGATGACGGACGTTTTGAGGGAGTCACGGATGGAGAATTCGGGGGTAGGGGAGGGGGCATCGTTAGTGCAGCTCAGGCTAGTCAAGAGCAAGAGTAAAATGGGGGCTAGGTGTTTCATTAGGTGTTGGGTGTTAAGGGGGTGTGGTACAGTAACGTTTTGGGCGCGGCCGCAGGTGCCATGGAAGGGATAATTAAGCGCAGGCCTAATTTGCCAATAACGCCTCAATTTCCGCTTTCAGTGCATATCTCGGCCCCTCGGCCTTGGCGTTTACCAATTCCCCGTTCTGGTCAAATATGGTGTGATGCGGGATTCCGCCAAT
>JBLHRW010000378.1:0-4169 GCA_047626445.1 Neolewinella sp. | reverse complement strand
CTCCGTGGAAATGAAAAAAAATTACGCCCTCGATGAAAAAGAGGTCGCTAACAACTTTGTACTCAGCTGCCAGGCCGTGCCAACCAGCAGCCACGTAAAAGTTGATTTTGATGTATAAGCCTAAGTCCCCTAAACTAAAATAAGCCGTCATGCAAGAAGCTAAAATAAAAAACCTGGAGGAAATTTTCGAAGCGCGCATTGCCGCCGACGAAAAGATTGAGCCCAAAGACTGGATGCCGGAGAAATACCGGAAAACACACATCCGCCAGATGTCTCAGCATGCGCACTCCGAGATTGTCGGGATGTTGCCCGAGGGAAACTGGATTTCCCGCGCGCCATCCCTTCGCCGCAAGGTGGCCCTGCTGGCTAAAGTTCAGGACGAAGCCGGGCACGGCCTCTACCTCTACTCCGCCTGCGAAACCCTCGGAATATCTCGGGTAGAACTTTACGAACAGTTGCATTCAGGCAAGGCTAAATACTCCAGTATCTTCAACTACCCCACACTAACATGGGCCGACATGGGCACCGTTGGCTGGCTGGTAGATGGTGCGGCCATTATTAATCAAGTGCCGCTTTGCAGCACCTCCTACGGCCCATACGCACGGGCGATGGTGCGCGTCTGTAAAGAAGAAAGTTTCCACCAACGGCAGGGTTTTGAAATCATGATGACCCTGGCCAATGGTTCTCCGGAGCAAAAAGACATGGCACAAGATGCCCTTAATCGCTGGTGGTGGCCCTCACTAATGATGCTGGGGCCGCCGGACGCGGAATCCGTACACACGGTACAGTCCCAGAAATGGAAACTGAAGCGAAAGACCAATGATGAGTTGCGGCAGCAGTTCATCGACCAGACGGTCCCCCAAGCGGATCTGCTGGGCCTGACCATCCCCGACCCCGAATTAAAGTGGAACGAAGAAACCGGCCATTATGATATTGGCCCCATCGACTGGGACGAATTTTGGCAGGTCGTCAAGGGCCACGGCCCCTGCAACAAAGAACGGATCAGCGCCCGGGTGAATGCTTGGGACAATGGTAAGTGGGTGCGGGACGCTGCGGTAGCTTATGCTGCTAAGAAACGCGACGGAATCCCCATCCGCCAAGAACCATCTCAAGACCAATCAATCGCCCTCTAAAACCTGGAACCATGGATAAGAATTGGCCCCTATGGGAAGTATTCGTTCGGAGCAAAAACGGCCTCGAACACCGTCATTTTGGTAGTGTCCACGCTGCGGATGAAACGATGGCACTACAAAACGCCCGCGACGTTTACACCCGCCGTAGCGAAGGCGTTAGTATCTGGGTAGTGGAATCAAAAAATATCACCGCCTCCAATCCGGAGCACAACGGAGAGTTTTTTGAACCCGCCCAAGACAAAATATACCGCCATCCCACCTTTTACAAATTGCCCGACGAGGTGAAGCACATGTAAATCCGTTAGCAATGAAAGACCAACTATACCAGTATATTTTGGGGATTGCGGACAACTCTCTCATCCTCGGCCAACGCCTGGGAGAACTCTGTGGCCATGGCCCGAGCCTGGAGACCGATATTGCCTTGACTAACATTTCGTTGGACTTGCTGGGGCAAGTCAGAAATTATTACCAATATGCCGCCAAAATCCAGGGAAAGGAGGCGACCGAAGACAGCATTGCCTTCCTGCGCAAGGAACGGGATTACCGCAACGTATTGCTGGTGGAGCATCCTAATACCGACTTCGCCTACATCATCACCCGGGCGTTCTTCTTCGATGTTTACCACGAGATGTTCCTGGCGCGCCTGATGAAGAGTACAGACGAAACCTTGGCCGCCGTCGCCGCTAAGTCCATCAAGGAAGTGAGGTACCACAAAAGCTTTTCCGCTGAGTGGATGAAACGCCTGGGCGACGGAACGGAGGAAAGTCATGCCCGCACGCAAGATGCGGTGGATAATCTCTGGCGTTATACCAATGAGCTTTTTCAGCCTTCGGATGCTGAAGCAGCCATGGCAAAAACGGGCATTGGCGTTGACGTAACGACCTTAAAAGAAGGTTACTACCAGGCGATCACCCAGATTCTGGAATTGGCTACCTTAAAAGTGCCAACGAACACCTGGTTCCAAAAAGGCGGCAAGCAGGGCGTCCACACTGAACACATGGGCTATCTGCTGAGTGACTTACAATACATGCAACGCGCATACCCTAATATGAACTGGTAAGATGACAACTAGCGAGGTACATATCGACGAGCGTTTAAAGCCGCTACTACGGGAGGTGTCCGATCCGGAAATCCCCGTCCTTTCCATTATGGACATGGGCGTAGTACGCAGTGCTGTTTTGGAAGGCAAAAAAGCTTTCGTCAAACTCACGCCTACCTACAGCGGCTGCCCAGCGATGGATGTGATGGCGGTCGATATCAAACTTGAATTGCAGAAATATGGCTACGAAGCCGAGGTGGAGTTGGTTCTCAGCCCTGCCTGGACGACCGACTGGATCACGCCAACCGGCCGAGCTTCTCTGGAAGCTTACGGCATCGCTGTTCCGCTTGAGCCCGATGCCGACAAAGCCGCGCTGATGGGTGGCGAAAAAATAGTGAAATGCACCCTGTGTGGATCACAAAACACGAAGGTCGTCAGCGCCTTTGGTTCTACCGCATGCAAGGCATTGTTTCAATGTGAAGATTGCCTGGAGCCTTTTGATTATTTTAAATGCCTGAAGTGATTATGCCTACCAGCCCAACCATATTATTTACCATCGAAGGGGGAGTCGCAAGAATAACCCTCAACCGCCCGGAAGTCTTCAACAGCTTCAACCGGGAGATGGCACTGGCTTTGCAAAAAGCGCTGGATGACTGTGCTTCGAATGAACAAGTTCGGGCCATCGTCCTCACCGGCAATGGCAAAGCGTTTTGTGCAGGTCAGGACCTTAAGGAGGTTACTACCCCGGAACTCCACCCGGGCTTCCGTGCCATCCTTGACGAGCACTATGCCCCGATTATTACCCGGTTACGGAACATCGAAAAGCCAGTGATTGCAGCGGTGAATGGTGTGGGCGCGGGCGCAGGTGCAAATATTGCTTTAGCATGCGATGTTGTTATCGCCAGCGAAGGAGCTTCGTTCATCCAGGCCTTTAGTAAAATCGGCCTTGTCCCGGACAGTGGCGGCACCTACTTTCTGCCGCGCATCATCGGGTTTCAGAAGGCCCTAGCCTTGGCGATGCTGGGCGACAAGATACCTGCAAAAGAAGCCGAAGACATGGGGATGATCTATAAAGCTGTACCTGCGGAGGAGTTCGAAGCTTTTGTGGAGAAGATCGCCGTTAAAATGGCCAATATGCCCACCAAGGCCCTGGGGCTGATCAAAAAAGCCTTTAACGCTTCTCTGACCAACGACCTGAAGGAACAACTCGCGCTGGAGTCCGACCTTCAGATGATCGCCTCGGAAACCGAGGATTACGAAGAGGGCGTCACGGCCTTCCTCGAAAAAAGAAAACCCAACTATAAAGGACGCTAAATGATCGTAGGAATAATCGGATCCGGAACTATGGGCAGCGGGATTGCTCAGGTCGCCGCCACGGCGGGCTGTCAGGTATTGGTCTATGACACCAACGCCGACGCCCTCGGCCGCAGCCAAGCAAAGCTGGAGAAAATCCTCGCACGCCTGGTGGTAAAAGGACGGATCAACGAGGAAAAGAAAGCCGACATTCAGCGGAACATCTCCTATGTCGGAGAGCTCAAGGCCCTCGCTCCTTGTAATCTGACGATCGAAGCCATCGTCGAAAACCTGGAGGTCAAGAAAAAGGTATTTTCCGAGCTGGAGACTTACGTTGCGGATGATGCGATCATCGCCTCCAACACTTCTTCGCTGTCCATCGCCTCCATCGCCTCGTCGCTGGCGAAGCCGGAGCGGTGCGTCGGCATTCACTTTTTCAACCCGGCCCCACTCATGCGATTGGTGGAGGTTATTCCCGCCATTCAGACTGCTCCGGCGGTACTCGAAGCTGCGGTTAACATCATCAAGGATTGGGGAAAGTCCGTTGCTATCGCCAAAGACACTCCCGGCTTCATCGTCAACCGCGTCGCCCGCCCTTTCTACGGCGAAGCACTGCGCATCTACGAGGAAGGTATCGCCGACTTTGCTACCATTGACTGGAGTATGAAAACCCTGGGCGGCTTCCGAATGGGACCGTTCGAACT
>JBLHRW010000377.1:0-4433 GCA_047626445.1 Neolewinella sp. | reverse complement strand
ATTACGTAGGGACTCATAGGGGGGTTTTAGTCGAATTGGCAAGGAGGCTGTCGGAGTGAACGCTCATTACCTCCAATTGGCCCATTTGAGGCAGGTTCAATCCGATTATTTCGGTAGAACCACAAATCTACCAGTTATCTACCACAAAAGGGCTCATCTTAGGGCAGATTCACTTCTCCCGACAGGCTGTTTGTATTACTCCCCTTTTACTTTGATGTCCTAAGTCGCTCCTGCTCTTTGTCGGAGCTGAGAACATAAACTTTCAACCGCCCGCTAAGCCCTGCTTCATAATCCCTCCCCTGCACCTGCGGCCGCGCCTGATTAATCAAGTAGTCCCTTGTCTGAAGCTCACTGCGTTCGTGTAGCTTCGTTTTACGGAAGGAACGGCACAAGCTCAAGTAAGAAATAGGAGGCTTCCTCACCTACCAAGAATGAATTAATAAAAAGCGCAGCTAAACGAGTGAAGCGTGTACCCCCATATTATTCGACTGATTGACTCCCGGCCTCCCTGACTGATTACCTCTCTTGACTTACGGACAATTCCCTACCTTACCCGACCAAAATACGATCATGTACAACAAGACTACACTCGAAGCATTTTACGACCGCGAAAAAAAACACCCCAAGCTGCCTTTTCTGCAACAACCTTTTGGGGAGAAGTGGGAAACTTACACCTGGGGAGAAGTCGGTGTAATGGCCCGAAAAGTAACTGCTTACTTACGGGAGCAGAATCTCAAGCCAGGCAGTCACATCGGCCTGGTGAGTAAGAACTGCCGGGAATGGATCATTGCAGATCTGGCCATCATGATGGCTGGGCACGTGAGCGTACCTTTTTTCGCTACCCTCACCGGTGAGCAGATCGAAGAAGTCTTGAACCTTGGCGACGTTGACCTACTCATTGTGGGTAAGATGGAAGTCTGGAACGACATGCGGACAGGCGTACCCCAAGACATGCCCATCATCCGGTTTCCGCAATACGAAGGAAATTCGGAGATTTCCCGCGGAAAGGACTGGAACGAGATCATCGCTGATTACGAACCGATCATCGATAGCCCCCTGCCGGACAGGGAGAGCCTGTGGACCATCATCTTCACCTCCGGCACCACCGGCACGCCAAAGGGGGTGATGCTGACCAATAAGACGAATGTTGCCCTGATGGATGCGCTTTGGGAACCTAACCCGCTCAACCTGGATTATAAGGGCGGTAACCGCTTTTTCTCCTTCCTACCTCTCAACCACGTGGCCGAGCGGGGAGTGATTGAATCTATGTGCCTGACCCACGGCGGGCAGATCTTCTTTACCGAAAGCATTGCTCGTTTCGCGGCTAACCTGCAGGATACCCGACCAACTTTCTTCTTCGCCGTACCGCGGATTTGGACCAAACTCCGCCTGGGGGTACTCTCTAAAATGCCAGCAGAAAAGCTTGATCGCTTGCTGAAAATCCCGTTAGTATCTATGTTGGTAAAGCGTAAGATTCGATCAGGTCTGGGGCTAGACAAAAGCCGCCGTAACGTGACCGGTGCTGCACCAATTCCGACAGCAACCAAGGAATGGTTCGGCCGGCTTGGCATCTCGATCGCAGAAGCCTACGGCATGACGGAAAACGGTGCCACCAGCCACATGATTATGGCCGATGAAAAGAAACCTGGCTCGGTGGGCCGGCCGCAAGCTGGCACGCAACACAGCATCGATCCCGAAACCCAGGAGGTCCTCACCCGATCGGCTTACACCATGGAAGGTTACTACAAAAGCCCGGGGAAAACGGCGGAAACCATCGACAAAGATGGCTGGCTGCATACGGGAGACCAGGGCCGCATTGACGAAGACAACTACCTCTTTCTTACCGGCCGGGTAAAGGATACTTTCAAAACAGCTAAGGCGAAATTCATTGTGCCAACCGAAATCGAAGATAAGTGCATGGGCAATGATGATGTGGAGCAAATGTGCCTGCTCGGCCTGGGCATGCCCCAGCCGATCATGCTTGTTTCGCTTTCTGATATTGGGAATGCGCGGCCGCAGGATGCAGTGGAAGCTGATTTGCAGGCCCAGCTAAAAGCCGTTAACGAAAAACTGGCGAGCTATAAAAAAGTCGCTGCCTTCGTCATCGTTAAAGAACCGTTTACGGTGGAAAATGACATGATGACCCCAACGCTGAAAATCAAACGGCCCAAGGTCCACAACCACTACTGTGAACGGATGCTGGAATGGATTGAAAGCGGTCATCCGGTAATCTGGGAAAAGGGTTAATTCTTTTGATCGGTGCTTATTGGATTTTGGTATTAGCCGTCAGACAAACTTTTGACCGGCTATGCCAGGCTAAAAGAACTTGTCGGACGGCAAAACGGAGTACCCGTCCGGCGTCTCTTAGCTACCAAAGCAAACAAAACCCTTTCTTTTATAAAACCACTATTCACCCTCCTCGCATTCGCTGCGCTCTTTACCTTAATGTCATGCGGTCCCAAGGGTTACACCGCGCCGAACGCAGCCTCCGCTACCGCCGCGCATTCCGTTATTGCCATCATTCCTCCGGTGGTAAATATTAAGGGCCGTAAGAAGGACGATCCCGAAGCCCTCAAGGCCGCTGCCGAAGCCGACGTTTATACCTTCCAGCAAGAAATGTACAGCTGGATGCTCCGCCGTAATTACCTCCAAGTTCAACACCACCAAGCTCATGTCTGAGGGGGCAGCCGTTGCGTTGGGCGTACTCTTCGGAGCCTGGGGCGCCACCAACGAAACGAGTGCCAGCCTCAGCCTCCATGACCCACAGGAAGGAATGCGCTGGAATTACGACTGGGTGGCCTCTGGCACCTTCTCTTCTTCTGAAGCACTCGTGAACGGACTGATGCGCAATGCTAGCCGGCGGATGCCTTATATTGTTAGGTAGTTGTCAAGTTGTCAAGTTGTCGGGTTGTCGGGTTGTCGGGTTGAACTTTTGACCCAGGCTAAAATTTACCCGTTTTAAACTAGCGAGGCCCGTCCACTTTTGTGAACGGGCCTCGTCAGTTTTAGTAGCAGTAGGTTGATCCGTTACCGCATCAACACAAAGTCTCCCTTTAGCACCTGCCGGTCACCATTGATCAACAAGATCTCAACGGAGTAAATCAATACCTGAGGATTCATCAATTTACCGTTCAGTCGGCCGTCCCAACCGCTTTCAATAGCATTGGCGGAGAAGTTGTTGGTTTCAAAAACTTTCTCTCCCCAACGGTCAAAGATCTGGAAGTTGATAACGGATTCAACCGCCCGCCCGGCAAACGGATAAATGACGTCATTCACGCCGTCATTGTTAGGAGAGAAGGCACTGGGCACGTAAACATTAGGCCTGGTGTCTACGCCGATCCGAATGCCATCATTAGCTTCGCAACCATTCAGGTTGGTGATCGTCAGCGACACGGCCCGTTCGGTGAAGGGCATTACTACGGCATCCGGACAATTGATGCAATCGACGCCCAACCAAATGAAGCTGTCCACTAGGATTACGTTCGAAGTGGGATCAACCAGGATGCTGTCGCCTAGGCGGACGATTGTGTCCAGCCCCAAACTGACGAAGGTCTCGTCCGGTTCTGCAATACCCACGTTCTGCTGAACCATACACCCGTTGGCGTCCATCGCCGCAATCACATAACGACCGGGAGAGAGTTGGTTGAATTGAGGCTGCGTAACAAAGTTGTTGCCGTCAACTGAATACCGGTAGGGAGGTGTTCCTCCAGTAACCTCGTTGAAGCGAATACTACCGTTGTTTTCACCGAAACACTGACTATCATTTGCCTGCAGGGCGATGACTATGTCGGTTGGTTCACTGATCAGGATGCTGTCAACACCAGTACAACCGTTACCGTCTGTCACGCTCAGGGTGTACCACCCCGGGGAAAGCGCAGTGATTTCCTGAGCGAAGCGTCCATTGCTCCATTCCAGGAACAACGGCTCCGCCGTGGAGGAAATGTCCGCTACGGAAACCGCTGCATCCGCAGCGCCAAGGCAACTTACTCCTCCGCCGGCATGCTGCGAGCTTACGCTCAGCTGGAAGGTGACGGGCGCGCAAACTCCCTGACACGGAACGCAAACACGGCCATCGCAGTCAAGGATGGTCTGTACGTCGTTGATGGTGTTTGCGTTCCCGTCGTCACAAGCGACTATGGAGACGGGGCCGCTGGTGCAATCCAGGGGTGTTCCGGCGCAGGGTACGCAGACGGTACCGTCGGAGTTCAGGATGGTTTCCCTATCGTTTTCCGTACAGTCATCACCATCGTCGCAAGGACGGGTGGTGGTTTCGTCGTCGTCACAGTTGGTCGGCGTGCCCATACACGGCACACAGATGCGGCCGTCACAATCTAGGGTGGTCTGTACATCGTTGATGGTGTTTGCGTTCCCGTCGTCACAAGAGATTACGGAGGCGGGGCCGCTGGTGCAATCCAGGGGTGTTCCGGCGCAGG
>JBLHRW010000376.1:0-4434 GCA_047626445.1 Neolewinella sp. | reverse complement strand
TCATTGCTTCCCAATCAATATTTTGCACCTGCGGCCCCGCCAAAAAAAGTTACAATCGAGGTTGGTTAAAAAGCGTGTAGCCAAAATCCAGCCAGCTAACCGGTTCATAGTCCGTTGGCGGTTCCAGTGCGTTTTCAAAGGCCATTTCCAGATCAATCCGTAAAGGATCTTCTTCGTCAAGTATCTGAGAGGCAAAAGCCAAGCGGCCACGTAATTGTTGGGCAATATCTTCTACCCAAGCCGTTTTAGATAGCCTACCAATCGGAACGCAATACTTGGCATTGATCACTTCATCGAGCTTACGAATTCCCTTTTGCAAAGCCTCCAGGTAAGCATTCGAGAGGCTAACGTGGTCTTTCCCCACAATAAGGCCGGTTACTACCTTTGCAGGGTGGTCCGGGCCATAGATAACACTTTTGTTAGGGTTGAGCTCTAGCTCATAGGCTGTCACCCACTCGTTAACGGCAGCGATGTCCTGATACCGAATAGGTGTTGTTTTGCTACTGAAGGTCATATCATCGGCATATCGGGTGTAAGTCCAGCCCCGCTGATTTGCGAAATATAGCAAATCACCATCCAAAGGAATGGATGCCAGATTACTGAGAATGGGGCTGGTGGGGGCTCCCATGGGCAGACGTTCTTTGTAGCAGCAGAGGCCGGCTAGTGCCCGGGCTAGATTCTTAGGGAAATTCAACAGTGGGGCTTGAAAGAGTTGTTGCACCCGCTCCCGGTCAATTAAATGGAAGAAGTCCCGCATATCCACGTTCATCAACCAGTCACAACCGAGGTGTCGCTCTGCATTTGTCTTGATGTTGCGCGGTTCAGGGTCACCGGCCACGTTAGTCAGGAAGCCGTAGGCGGCATCTGTGCGGTGAAAATAGTACACTGCTTGTAGGTAGTCATTCAACCGCCGCTGCACCATTTTCAATTTAGGTTCAGGGTCTTCCACTAAACGGAAGGTTCCTTTCTTCTTTTTCGGGATGCTGAAGGTTTTGTACTTCGGGTCTTCGGCCATTACTGCCAGGCGGACGGAGTCTATCCGCAGCAAGCGCCCAAGTTCGGTCTTTCCCCGGCAGGCGATGAAGGCGTTTGCGCGTTTGCGCATTAGGCGGGCGGTGGGAGGAGCTGCCATCAGTTTACCATTTCCATACCGTCCTGCTGGCCGTCGCTATCGTCGTTCTTATTCGTATTTTCCAGTTTGCGTTTCCGGGCATTCAGCGCCCGATAGCTGCCCTCCGAACAAACCTCCCCAAAGCCAAAGCTGTGGCAACGCCCCAGCCCCAGGCCGAAGGGCGGTACGAAGTTGGCCTCCGCCACCACGTTGAAGCCGACGAGTTTGGTGCGGTGCCAGGTGATCCGCTTCACCTTGTCCTGGCGCAGTACGCGCGCCACAATGCGGGAGCGTTGTTCCTTGTCTAAGCCAGCGGTTTGGGCCAACGCGCGTAGGTGACCAGTTAGGCACTTATCAAGGATGAGCCGACGGGCACCTTCGCTGTGCTCGTGGGCCTTCCAGGCCAGGTAATTTTCTTTGTTCAGGGCGATCCACTGGTGGACGCCGAAGGTCCGGTACTCCGGCAAGACTTCCGGCTCCCACCGACTGGTTTTCATAAAATAGCCGATGGTATCGCAAGGCTGCCCAGCAATGACCAATGTATCCGGCAGCACCGGTAGCAAGTGCCGGATGATGGCATCCGCCCCAGCACCGATGCCAATGAGCTGTGCCCTACCCTTCCGTACCGCGAAGCGGATCAGCGGGTATTCGTTGCTGTATTTGGTTACGCCCTGCTCGGAGTTGTCGTGGCCGTGGAAGAGGTGGTGGCCCAGGCCGATTTGCTCGACGATGGCGGCACGGAAGTTGGGAATTAGCGCGGGGTGGAGCTTAAAGGGAAAGTTGAGGGTGGTGAGGTTCATGATGGCAAAATTTGGAGAAGGATTTACTTTTTTAAGCCCCTGAAGGAGACGGATTCGATGGATAGGTCACGGCGGACTTTAACCCCTACGAGAATGGTTGTTCCTACTTCGATCGGATTGCGATAGCCGCCAAGGTCGTGTTCGGGTTCGTTGCCTTCGCTGATGAAGACCTTTACGCGGTTAGGTCGGTCGGCGCGGATCACTTCGGCCTCCATTCTCATTTCCTTCCTGTAGTTGAGCTTGCCTTTGAAGTAATTAGTGGTGGCTAGTTTGGCACGTTCAGTGATGCTTAGTTCCTGCTCTTCCTTAGTGGTTTCCTGTCCCTGGGTTTGGGGCTTGGATACAGCAACGGCTTTGATGGGATCTGTAAGTTGGCCGTATCCGACGTTCGTCTTTGCTCCAATACCGCGATCGAGGAGGATCTGGCGGCAAAGTTGGGTGAGTTGTTGCGGACTCAGTTTCGCCGACCGCTCCTCCCCCGTTTCGAGGCGGTAGGTCGGGGCGGCCTGGAAGGTAAACTGAAAGGTGACGCCGGGCATCACCTTAAGCAGCTGGATCGGATTGGGCTCGATGACGCTGTTGGGCACGTGGTCTTTGCGGCTTTGGTGGGGGGTGATAAAATCAGGTCCCATGAGCTGGCCGTCGGTGGCAGTGACTACGGCATCATGGCAGATGAAGCGCTGGGTTGTGGGGATAGGCAGCATGGTCGGTTCACCGTTGATCACCGCCGGGACGTGCCCGTTAAAGAGTTCTTCTTCGAGCTCTTTGAGGTAACCTTCACGTTTAACTTCCGCTGCGGGAATACCAATACTGATCAGCGTTTCGTGCAGGTAAGCGGTACGCCCTTCGGCAAGTTCCCTGCGGGCTTCTACGTTCTTCGAAGCTTCCAAATCCCGCTGCGGAAATACTTCCCGTAGGACGCCCTTGACAGAGGAGCCGGGGTATACGGGCAGGCCGGTAGTGTAATCGAAGTAGAAGCCGATTTTGGTGGCACCCACGGCGGCAACATCGTGGTTGTAGCCGGTTCCGATGAGGAGACCGGGGTAATCGGTGGTGAGGGAGAAACGCTGAAAACCGGGCTGGGTGGCCAGCCAGGGAAGCGCCGTTAATTCAGCATAGTCAGTTTGCTTGAAAGCATACAGTTTCTTGTTCTTCTCTTCGAAGAAAGCGGCGGCGTTCTCGCGTCCTTTTTTGTCGGTGGGGTAGTTGTAGCCACGAAAGTATTCGCGATAAAACAGCCACCCGAGATTGGCTTGGCTCATTATTTAGAGAGTTGAAAGGTGCGAATGGCTAGTTTGGCGGCAACGGCAGCGTCCATCAGGTGGGTACGGAGTTCACGCTGTTTCGCCTGGTCACCGGCAACGCGGACGGCAAAACCGAACAGCGGGTGTGACTCTTTTCCTTTGGTGGAATAGTCGGATATTTCCTGCTTCAGTTCGCTGTCTATACCGGAAGCCTTGCTGGTGAGGATTGCCTGGAGGACGGTGAGTAATTTTGCGCGGTCCTGTGCGGATCCGCCGCCTTCGTTTTGGCTTCCGAAGACGGCCAGGGTGGGCAGCAGGCCCATTTGCATGACCGAAGCGCCAAAGGAGGAAATATAGCCTTGGTATTCGCGCGGAATTTCTTTCTGCACGGTGTATTCGCCGTTGTCTTCTTTCTGTCCAAATTCCTTACGGATGGCGGTAACGGCGGCGGGGAGGAGGGTGCTAAATCGTTGTTTCATGGCTTACTGTAGTTTTTCCCATTGACAAAGGCCGAACCCTACGGTGGCGTTACCGCCGATCTGGACGAGGTTATTGGCATTGGCGAGTGCACCGTTCAGAAGTTCGCTGTCTTCGGTCATGGCCGTTACAGGGAGGTAAAAACGGGCTTCACGGGGTACGATTTCTTCGTACCACAGGTTTTCACTGATGCCGTTGTTGAGCGAGTTGCGGGCTACCGTCGGCAGCTCTTTAGCGAGTCGGGCGAAAGCATCGACGGGCAGCACGGCGAGCCGGTCGCCAAAGATGGCGTGCGCCGGAGCAGTATCGCCGGCGTGGGTCGCGGAGATATCTTCCAAGTGAATTTTTCCGTGGTTCTTACTGAAATAGCGGGCTTCGTTGCCCGTCATTTCCGCCAATTTTTTCAGGTCGTCGAGTAGCGCGCTGTCTGCACCGTGCAGTTCCAGGTCTTCGATTAGCTCACTGATGAGCGGCGGCGTGACGGCGAGGTAGTAAAGTTCGTGACTGCTGCGAATGGGCAGGGCGAGTAATTTTGCCTGGTAAAATACATAGCGTCCCTGTTGCAGCGTATCGCTACCGGCTTCGGAGCCCTTGGCGTTATCGGAACCAAAGATGGTGGTGACCGCGTCGTCGGAAACGCCGGTACTGGTAGTACACAGTTGGCGCAGGCTTCCCTTGACACTGGAGGCGAAAATGGTGGGCAATTCGGTAAGGCTGTCCCGCTGCACGTGTTTATCGATGATGCCGAAGTTCGCGTCACCGGCCCCTGCGTGGAGCGGCGTTAGTGCACGGAGGGTATAAA
>JBLHRW010000375.1:0-4435 GCA_047626445.1 Neolewinella sp. | reverse complement strand
CGTGTCATCTGGCAAGACACCTCCGCCAACGTTACGATCGCTGCGGCAAACGCCCGCTATAACGAAACCACTGGTTACCTGTTGGCAAGTGGCGGTGCTGGTCCCGACCTCCCCGACCAGCCAGATTACTACGGAAACCGTCCGATGATGACCACTGTCCTCGAAGGGGATACGATGTGGATGGTGGCGGATACCCTGGTTTCCGTTCGTAGTGATAAGATAGATTCGAGCTTCACCACCACGATCCTTTCTCGCGATACGGTGATGAACGGTGATTCACTGACAATTAGCGTTATTTCGGAAACAGATACGCTGATCACCTACGACACGATCCGGTACCTGGCGGCGCATCACGACGTGAGGATACTGAAGGCCGATATGCAAGCCGTCTGTGATTCCCTGGGGTTCAATACCATCGACTCGGTATTGACGCTGTACCAGAACCCGATTCTGTGGCAAGATACGAGTCAGCTAACGGGAGATACGGTACGCATACATTTTAAGGGAGAAGCCTTGGATAAGGTGGAACTGCTGCGCAACGCCCTGGTCATCACCACCACGGACCTGGTGTTTTTCAACCAGGTGAAGGGCAAACAAATCGAAGCCTTTTTCGATAGTACGAGCCTCTCTCGTACCGAAGTCAAGGGCAACGCTGAAGCCATTTACTACATCGTAGATGAAGCTGGCGCTTACGTTGGGGTGAATAAAACGGCCTGTAGTTCAATGGTGCTACACTTTAAGAACGGTGGCGTTAGGAAGATCCGCTTCCTTAGCGCGCCCAGCGGAAAAATGGAACCGATGCAGGCGGTCGATCACGAAACTTTCAAGTTGGAAGGTTTCCGTTGGGAAACGGAACGCAAACCGCTCACCGTTGAGGACTTGTTTAAGGCTAGGGCTGGCGGGAAGCCGGCGGTGGTGCCGGTGTTGGGGGATTATCCGGCTGAGAAGAAGGGGCTTCCTGATGTATTGCCCAAAGGTTAATAAGCTAGTCTTGGCATTTAGGGCAGTGTTTTGGTAATGGAAATCCGCCCATTCTCCTATTCACCACTTTTCGAGTGCATTCATCCACAATATCCGGTTGACCTGACTATTTTTGCTCCATGCCCCAAATCCTGATAGTTTGCCTGCTTTTCTTCTCCACCATTTGTCTGTCCGCTCAGTCTCCAGAACTGTCCGCTGCCCGAGAAGCGCTAGGGGCGGATGACGCCCGGACCCAGAGCGCAGCGCTGGACAGTCTTGCTAAAACGGGAAAAGTTAGCCCCGACCTTTACCAAGCATTGGGTAATGCGCACTTCCAGCGTTCGGATTTTGGCCTGGCCATCCTGAACTACGAGCGGGGCTTGCGCCTGAAACCCGGACATGACGGGCTTACGAACAACCTGAAGTATGTAAGGGCTGAGGCGGGGATTACCCGGCAGGAATTACCCGACTTTTTTCTGGCACGGTGGTGGCGAGGTATCGGCGCTGCCCTGGGGGCAAGTACCCTCTTTTGGCTGGCCATGCTCTTTTGGTGCCTGGCGGTGGCAGGTGCCATTATATGGTTCCTTCAGCGTAAGGGGATGGACGAAAAGAAACGCTTTGCGCTCCTGCCTGGTGCCGTAATATCCTTGATCTTAGCCATTCTTTTTCTGAGCATCGGCAACAGCCGGAATGCTTTTTTGGATAATGACCAGGAGGCCATTCTGGTGGCCAAAACGGCTGATCTTCGGGTAGCCCCGGGAGCAAATGCTACCCTGGAAAAATCACTCACTGCCGGCCTCAAACTTCGCGTGTTGGATGAATACGATGGCTTCATCAAGGTCAGTTTGGCGGATGGGAAACAGGGGTGGTTGCCGGAGGGGGCGTTGGAGGGGATTTAGGACAGTCTAAAATCGAGTAACCCCTGCCTTCAATTCCTTAGTCTGCTTAGCCAAGTACAAATCTCCAAAAGAGACACTAGCCGTAATGGTGCCCATTCGCTCCTTACTTGGGCGGATGGCGAAACGGCGTACTTCCGTTGTCCGTTCTAATTCAATCACGCGGCGGCCATCGGGTAGTTTGACTTCACCGTTGTTTAAAGAGAGGTCATAAGCTAAGCCCTCCCCGCTAAGCGGTTCATAGATGTATACGTCACTCTTGTCGGCATTGATGTGGAGGTCCCGCATGTTGAGGTTCGGGCTGAGCCTAAGCTCGCCGTACTGGGCGGTGATGTTGAAGGTGCCGCCAATATCGTAGAGGTTGATGTCTGACCGACGGGAGTTGATCACCACATTACCGTCGATGCGTTCTCCGGTAATATCACCAAAGCGGCTTCGGATGTTCAGGATACCCTGGACGTTGTCGATGTTGATGGCGGAGTATTCCCCGTTGATCCGCAATCGGTTCCGCAGGTTAGAAATGGTGGCACCACCGAAATGGCTTTTCAAGTAAACCGGACATTCCTCGGGCAAGGTGATGTAGTAATGGATGGTCAGCTCACTGCGGGATTGTAAGGTCTTATTTTTCAGCTTATTCTTCAGGAAGATTTTCTGCCCCGCCACTTCCGCGATGTAGTCGAGGTTTTGTAGGTCCGTTTCTGCCTGCTCCAGTTGGGGGTGGCGGGCGGTCATTACTACTTTGACCTGGATCTTCTGCTTGTCCCATGTCTCTACGAATATTTCGGCTTTCTCTCCTTCAACGGCCAGTTCGATACCTGGCCGGTAGGTGTAGGTATCCTCGATTGTTTTTGTGACGACTTCGCGGAGGGCGTTTGACGTTTGCGCATCGAGGAAAGGGGAGAAAGCGAAAAGGAGAAAAGGGAGGAAGCGCATGTAGTGGTTGGTTACCCGGCCTTCCGACCGGTATAGAAAGCTAAAGTTCAATAATCCGCCGGTAAATATCCGACCGGTCCCGTTCGATTTCCGCCAGGTGGCGGATGACGGAAGCGTCTTCACCGTAGGCAACAAGTATGGCCTTGATGTCTTCCTTGGCCTCGGTCAGTTCTTCCAGCTCCTGGCCGAGGGCGTTAAGCTTCGGTTCGTTCCGGGCTTCGATTTCGGCCAGCGCGTTGGTAAAGCTTGCTTCGTGGTCATCCCAATCTGGAATTGTGATGGGCGGAGCCGCTTCCTGATGATAAGCGACGGTCACTTTTTGCGGCCGGTCGACGCTGTTCAGCCCAATGCCAGCTGTTAGTAATAGGACAATGGCCGCTGCAATGCCCGCAAGCTTCCGCCAGGGGAGGCTACGCTGCTTCGCGCCCGCCTGCTGAGCGACTACTTCCGCTACTTCCATCTCCCGGCTAATAGCGTTCCATACGCCGGCAGCGGGTTGGTAGGTCGGTAGTTGATCCGCCAGGGTAGGGGTAAGGCCGGTATTGATGGCGTCCCAGGCGGAGCTGGGGGCATCATAAGCCGGCAGCCGGTTTAGGGCATCCCGTAGTTTATTGGCGTTTTTTTCCTTCATTGCTTTGATGGTGTTGGAGCTATTGGTACTGTCGGTCTATTAGTCTATTAGTCTATTGGTACTAATGGCCCAATAGACCAACGGTGCCAATAGTTTAATAGACCAATAATTCTAAACGTAATGGCGCAGGTATTCGCGCAGTTTTTTTTTGGCGTAGAACAGCTGGCTTTTGCTGGTGCCTACGGTAATGTTTAGCATATCGGCCACTTCCTGGTGCTTGTAGCCTTCTACTTCGATGAGGACAAACACGGCGCGGTAGCCGTCGGGGAGTTGGTTAATGGCTCTTTCCAGGTATTCGGTATCCAGGCTCATGGTGTCCCAGTTGACTTCTTCATCGGCGTAGTTCAGGGGCAGTTCTGAGGTTGTTTTGTGTCGGCGTAATTTGTTCAGGGCAGTCCGTACGATTACCACTTTCATCCAGGCACCGACCGTGCTTTCTCCCCGGTAAGTATCCAGCTTTTGGAACACCTTAAGGAAGCCTTCCTGCAGCGCATCGTTGGCGAGGTCAAAATCAGCACATATACGGTAGCAAGCAGTGTACATCGCCCGGCTATAACGATCATAAAGTTCCTTTTGGGCACGACGGTCATGCCTCCGGCAGGCCGCCACGAGTTCCTGTTCGGTCATGCGGGCGGGGGTTGTCGGTGGCGAAGCCTTTGCCGTGGTAGGTTTTAAAATCTTAATCATCACATGCGAGTGTATGCACTAGAGAGGCAAAGATGGAAGGAATGGTTGGGTGGATAACGAGTTTTATAGTCTTGTAGTCTAGGCGTCCCTAAGCTCACTTCGTCCGCACTTGGCCGTTTAACTTTTATTGGTGTTATCTACGACCAGGCAAATACGAACGGAGCGAGCGCTCGCTTGCGGGAGCACTACCAGACTACTAAATTACCAGACTAATAAGGGCGAGTGGGCTGTGCCCCGAGAAAAAAAAGCAGTTTTTAAAGCTGTCGTTAGCGGGCTCATTACACCTCCTCCGGGCACAGCCCACTCGCCCTTAAACCTCTTATTGCAC
>JBLHRW010000374.1:0-4441 GCA_047626445.1 Neolewinella sp. | reverse complement strand
CTACACTAAGTTATAGCGTCAGGGAGGTAACCACTGAGCTACTAAGGGACGCGAATAGAATAAAACCAGATTTTCTGGCCTGGCGTTTTTGTTCCTGCTGTCGTCAAAAAGCCTTTGCATAGCATCGCTACGGAAAGAATTTTTAAGTGCGGTGAGGGCAAAATAAGGCGGTAAAAAATCGTGGTTTATTTATTTCCCATCCCTAAGGACACTAATTTCTTCTTAATGCCTTAGTGTCTTAGTGGTGAAATCCCCATACCCGAAATACCGTATCTTTCCCTCATGCCGATCCAGCGAACCACTCCCAACCTAACCATCCACGAAAGCCAGCTCTTTCGGACGACCAGCACGATCATCTATACCGACAACTACGTACTGATTGTTGACCCCAATTGGTTACCAGCAGAGGTAGATGGACTGGCGGCGTTGACGGCAGCGCACGGAGCAGGAAAGGAAAAGTTCCTGCTCTTTACCCACTCAGATTACGATCACATCATCGGCTACGGGAAATTTCCTGGCTTTGCCACCATCGCTTCCCAGGCATTTGTGGACAACCCGGATCAGGCGGCACAGCTGGCCCAGGCCATTGCCTGGGATGACGAATACTATATAAAAAGAGATTATGCACTAGTGTATCCTGCGATCGACCGACCGATTTTCGGAGACGGTACGGAAATGACCATTGGGACCGACAACTACGTTTTTTACCAAGCAGCGGGCCACAACTACGATGGCCTACTGACCTTCAATCGCAGCCGGGGTATTCTGGTCGTAGGAGATTACCTCAGCAACGTTGAATTTCCTTACGTCTACCATTCCTTCGCCGACTATCGGGCGACCCTAAACAAGTTGGAAACCCTGATCGGTACCGGCGAGGTGAAGGTCCTGGTCACCGGCCACGGAGACCATACCACCGATTGGGTGGAAATGGAAAAACGTATTCGGGATTCGCGGGATTACCTGGAGGAACTCACCACTGCAATTACTTCGGGTACGGACTTTGACCTGGATAAGTGGTTGGGCCGGTACGACTTTCCTTTGATCATGAAGAAGTTTCATGATAAGAATGTGGCGTTGCTGCGGTTGGAATTAGGGGGGTAGGTGCTAGCAAACTTCAGAAGTATTCGGTTTAACTGTTCTAATGGACGCTGTAGGCGTCGAACATTATTTACCCCGGGTGAGGCGGCACGCCGAAACCCGGGGTAAATAATGGGGTGGTAACTTGGTGGCGCGCAGCGCCGCAACGTTTATGCCCTTCCTCCTGCCCCGGGTAAAAGCCCGCTTCTTGGCCTTTCACCCGAGGCAAATACAGTTGGACCACTACGTGGTCACGGTTAAACCGTAATTTTTCCACGAAAACCTATAAAACGGCCGATATTTAGCCGTCTTTACCGACGAAGAGAATCGAAACACGTTCTCCTTCCTAAAAAACGATGATTATGTGGCGTTTCCTTGTCGGCTCCCTTGCTCTTTTAACCTTACTCTGCACCTGCGGCCCCGCCCAAAATCAAGGCAGGAATACGGCAGATAATAAAAGCGAACCTGGAATGAACCACCTTGCCGGACAAAAATCCCCCTACCTGCTGCAGCATGCCCGGAACCCCGTGGATTGGTATCCGTGGAGCGACGAAGCCCTGGCAAAGGCCAAGGCAGAAAACAAACTGCTGATCATCAGTGTCGGCTATTCCGCCTGTCACTGGTGCCACGTGATGGAGCATGAGTCGTTTGAAGATAGCCTGGTGGCGAAG
Source organism: Neolewinella sp. (assembly GCA_047626445.1). GTDB lineage: Bacteria > Bacteroidota > Bacteroidia > Chitinophagales > Saprospiraceae > Neolewinella. Next base: position 2,693 of record JBLHRW010000374.1, on the reverse strand, counting down.
GTGATGAACGACAACTTTGTGAGCATCAAAGTCGACCGGGAAGAGCGCCCCGACGTGGACGACGTGTACATGACGGCCTGCCAGCTGACCGCCCAGCGCGGTTGTGGCTGGCCGCTGAATGCGATCGCCCTGCCCGATGGTCGCCCGATCTGGGCCGGGACGTATTTCCCTAAAGCGCAATGGCTCAAAGTCTTGGACCAGTTTACCACCCTGCGCCTGAACGAACCCGGAAAAATGGAGGAGTATGCCGCTGGGCTGACCGAGGAGCTGGTCCGCCGAAACAGCTTCTCGCCAGCAGCAGGAGAGGAAGAGGCCCTCAGTCGGGAACAGATCAACGGAGCGGCCGAAATGCTGCAGGCTGGGACGGATTTTCAGCGTGGGGGTATGACCGGTGCGCCTAAATTCCCCATGCCGGTGCTGTATGAATTTTTGCTGGCCCACCATTTTCATACTGGCGACGAAAAATCACTACAGGCCGTAACAACGACCCTGGATGCCATGGCCGCGGGTGGCATCTACGATCAGCTGGCCGGAGGTTTTGCCCGCTACAGTACGGATGCGGAATGGCTGGTGCCGCACTTTGAAAAGATGCTGTACGACAACGCTCAGTTGCTCAGCCTGTACGCCCATGCCTACCAACAAACTGGCCGGAAGGACTACGCGGCGGTGATCCGACAAACGGTTGAATTTCTCGACAAATCGCTCTCCGATGAAAACGGTGCCTTTTATGCTTCCCTCGACGCGGACACGGAAGGGGAGGAGGGCCTTACATATGTCTGGTCGGAGGCCGAACTTGAAAAGCTGCTGGCTGACGCCCGACTGGCTTCCACTTTTACGGACTATTACGGGGTGACCGCCCGCGGTAACTGGGAAGGCCATAATATCCTGTTTCGTAAAGGAAGCCCCGAAAAGGTGGCTAAGGCGAATAATTATCCGGATGTGGCGGCGCTTAACCAGGCGTTGGCTGGCGCCCGCAGTACTTTGCTCGCCGTCCGCGACCAGCGCCCACAACCAGGCCTCGACGATAAGGCATTGACCGCCTGGAACGCCTTGGCGGTGAGCGGATACGCAGACGCCTTCCGGGCGATCGGAGAGGAGGCTTACCGACAACGGGCAGTGAAAACTGCCAGGTTTCTGATCAGCGAAATGCAGGAGGAGGACGGACGGCTGAACCGTAATTTTAAGGATGGAAACTCGGCCATAAACGCCTTTTTAGACGATTACGGCTTATTGGCCCAAGCTTGTATTGATGTTTATCAGATCACCTTCGAGGAAGAATGGCTTGAACGGGCGGAAGGCCTGGTGGCCTACACAAACGCTCACTTTTACGACGAGGGGACGGGGTTGTATGGGTATACCTCCGACCTCGATCCGCCCCTGGTCAGCGGAAACATACCGACCAACGATCAGGTGATTCCTAGTGGGAATTCCGTCATGGGCCGGGTGCTGCACCAATTGGGGACCCTGACGGCAGACGAGGAAATGAGAGAACGGGCCCAGGCCATGTTGGCGCTGATCCAACCAAAATTGGCCGAAAGAGGGCCTCGTTTTTACGCCAATTGGGCACGCTTATACCTCGAAATAATGCAGCCGACCTATGAAGTAGCCATTCTGGGCGCGGACGCAGGTGCAAAGCGGGACCTAATGAGCAAAGCCTACCTACCGGATGCTTTGTTGCTTGGCGGGACGAAGGAAGGGAACCTGGAATTGTTAACCAACAAGTTGAATCCGGAGACCACCACGATATACGTCTGCCTGGAAAAGGTCTGCCAATTGCCGGTAGAGGAAGTAGAAAAGGCGTTGGCCCAAATGCGGGAGTGAGAGAACAAGACAGGAGTGAATTTTAGTAATCAAGGGCTGGTTATAGAAAGATTACAGTAACTTTCCTGCATAAAAGCTTCTCTTTTGATATGGCTCCTTTTTCTTATCGGAGCCACCCAAGTTCACGCGCAACTTACCGATACCATCCCGCCATCTTTTGGAGACGAGGATTATGAGATTCACCGCGTCAACCGGTGGGTGAGTGCGCCAGGTGCGATTATCAGCTTGTACATCAGCGGCGCCCGGCTGAGGAGTTTGCAGGATAGGCCACTGATTACCCAGGCGGAGCTGGATGCGCTGAATCCGTACGACGTTCCGGGGATCGACCAGATTGCATTGCGACAGGATTTCAGTAAGCACAAGCAGGCGTCTAATATCTCCGACTACCTGTTTGGCGCCGGGCAACTGGCACCACTGGTGCTGTTTGGTTGGGAGAAATACCGTAAAGACTGGATCGACATCGGTTTGATGTACCTCGAAGCACAAGCTACGCAGGGCCTGTTTTACGGCTACGCACCATTTGGGGCGTCGAACATTGAGCGCTTCCGACCAAGGGTGTACTACGGAGAAGCGGATTTTGAATCCCGGACCACTGGCCACCAGCGGAACAGTACTTTCAGCGGGCACGTCAGTACGGCCTCTACCGGCTTTTACTTTCTGGCTAAGATGATCGACGATTATAACCCCTACCTCACGGGAGGGCAAAAGGTCCTGCTGTATGCCGCCGCTACGGTACCCGGGCTGGCCACTGCTTACCTCCGGGTGAAGGCCGTTAAGGGACGCCGTACAAATAACTTACGCCTTTTGACCGTCTTATTTTGCCCTCCCCGCACCTAAAAATAATTTCCGTAACTGAGGCTATGCAAAGGATT
>JBLHRW010000373.1:0-4485 GCA_047626445.1 Neolewinella sp. | reverse complement strand
ATTTTAAAGAAACTTGGCTTCCTCCAGCCTGTTTTACTCGCGAGTAACCAGGCGGGGTACCAGCTAAATCGTGAATTCTACATTCGTTGCGTCCAAGCTTCCCGGCGAGAATTTCGGCAGGTTGCCCTGATAATTCCCTTGGAGGACGAGAGGGATATTGGAACGGGAAGTGCGTGATGGTAGTATTGTCGTACTTCTACATATTTACAACGGTACTATCGTTAATTTTGCCCGCGAGCGTCGTATTTCTACATATTTACGACACCCTGAAGTTACACACAGATTGGAGCTGTCGTACTTCTACATATTTACAACGGTGCTATCGTTAATTTTGCTTCGTAAGCGTCGTACTTCTACATATTTACGACACCATGAAGTTCCACATAAATTGGAACTGTCGTACTTCTACATATTTACAAAATGGCAAAAACCAAAATAGCCTTCTTCTGCCGCGCCTGCGGCGCCGAATCCCCAAAATGGATGGGCCAGTGCCCCTCCTGCCGAGAGTGGAATACCCTCGTCGAGGAGAAAATCGTTAAAACGAAGAACGAACGGCTCGACAACAAAACCGACTGGCGCAGCGTCAACGACAGCCCACCTGGCGGCAACGCCGGCAGAGCCTTGGCTGGTAAGGGACCACGCCCCATCCAACTCGATCAGGTAGTTGCCGGCGACGTAAAACGCCTCGAATCTCCCGACCGAGAGTTAAACCGGGTACTCGGTGGTGGCATCGTCCCCGGTAGCATCGTCTTATTCGGCGGGCAGCCGGGCATCGGCAAATCAACCTTGCTCCTCCAACTAGCGCTGCAACTCGGCAGGAAAGTCCTCTACGTTTCCGGAGAAGAATCCGAACAGCAGATCAAAATGCGTGCCGACCGGCTGGGCGGCGACAAAACCCAATGTTACCTCCTCACCGAGACCAACACCAGCAAAGTCCTCCAGCATGCTGCGGAGATAAAACCGGAATTGCTCATCATCGATTCCATCCAAACCCTGGCCAGTCCCCACGTCGACAGTATGGCCGGCACCGTAAGCCAGGTACGGGAGTGCGCAGCAGAGCTGCAGCGCTTCGCCAAAGAATCCGGGATCCCCACTTTCCTCATCGGTCACATTACCAAGGAAGGTTCCATTGCCGGCCCCAAACTACTGGAGCACATCGTTGATGCAGTCCTCCAGTTCGAGGGCGATCGCAACTATACTTATCGCATCCTGCGTACCCTGAAAAATCGTTTTGGTTCCACCGACGAACTAGGCATCTACCAGATGGAAGCCACCGGCCTGCGGGAAGTCTCCAACCCCAGCGAATTACTCCTGAGCGAACGGGATGAGGACCTCTCTGGCTCCGCCGTCTGCGCCACCGTGGAGGGAATGCGACCAATGCTGGTTGAAGTACAGGGGTTGGTTAGCGCCGCCGTGTATGGTAATCCTCAACGTACCTCCACTGGCTACGACTCCAAACGACTCAATATGATACTCGCTGTGCTCGAAAAACGGGCAGGCCTGCCGCTGGCTAACCAGGATGTCTTCCTCAACATCGCCGGTGGTTTGAAGGTAGATGACCCGGCCATTGACCTCTCGATCGTCTCTGCACTGCTTTCCAGCGCAATGGATGTAACGGTGCCACCCAACGTTTGCTTCGCAGGCGAAGTAGGGCTCAGCGGCGAAATCCGCGCCGTTACCCGCATCGAACAGCGCATTCAGGAAGCCGACCGGCTTGGGTTTAAATCCATTTATGTAAGCAAGTACAATACCAAAGGGTTGGACCCGGATCGGTACAAGATTCGGGTTGTCACGCTGGCAACAGTTCGGGAGTTGTATGAGGGGTTGTTTGCCTAGAGCTGAACCGTACTAGGTGTTAAACAAACCCATCTAATCGGACCATCTCAATCGCCCATTTCTTACTATTAATAGGGTCCTTGCCCGGGCCTTGTGGAGCTGTGATCAGTAGGCTATAGCCATCGAATTTGACTTCAAGTGTGCGGTTCGGGGAATTCCAGATGGCTGCTTTTCCTAGATTCGGAACCCATACGGCCGACTTACTAACGGCTTTTTTGACGGACCAGTTGTCCCGCCACTCATCTTCCACTCCAGTTACTTCCTGGATTAAAGCAAGACCTGTAGTGGTGTAGTCCGGCGCATCTGCATCGTCATTAAAGATGATGGTGTAAACACAGTTTTTCCTGGCAGGAATAGCCCTGTAGTCTACCTTTTCAACCGGGATGCTCATCATCGAAGCAAGAATCGCTTTCGAGATGTATTGACAAGGCTGGGTAAAATTGGCAAGCTCGATCTTATTTCCGGTAAAGTAGGTGTTCTCAAAGCCGCCTTTTTCACTTAGGTCGAAGCTGGTGTCATTCTTAATGTCCAAGTAGGTCTCGATGGTCCGTTCCAGGTCCAGCAGTAACTGTTTGTCCAACTCGGTTTTGATCAAGGATACCTCTCGCCCGTATCAAGCTTGGCCTTCAGGCTATACGTTGGCTGATCGTTGACCTTTACTGTGCCCTTAATAACGTACAATTGCACCAGCGATCGCGCCGGAATACGATTTTCTTTGGCGAAAGGCCAGGGAATCGGTCCGTGATCGATTTGCATCTTATCCCGATCAACCGTGATCTTTGTCCGATTCAGGAAGCGTGTAATCGCGTACCAGGTAATGAAGATCCCCGCCAGCAAGTGAAAAACATTAAAACGCCCAGCCCCACTGACTAAAGAGAAAAGAATCCCAGATGACCGCAAAGAAAGCCAGAAACCACATCCCTGGCATTTTCCAGGAATAGGAAATGGACAAATTGCCCGATTCGCGTTCAATGTTTAATTTATTTGCCATGGAAGTGTTTTATGGATGTGGTTATAAAACTACTAATTCCCAACATCATTGAATACGAAGTAAGCGCTTATATCAGATAATATGAACTCGATTACATTCGATTCCCGGACAAGCATAATGCTACAAAGCTTGTAGACAAGCGCCTCCACGCTTACTCACCGCAGGCGAACGGGCGTAGCGAAGTAAGTGGCAACAGCGGAGCACCTCAGTGACTCACCAACCCATTTATACACTAGGGTTAGGCCACCGCTGCTGCACGTCCTCAAGGTCCTCAAGCACTTCTTTCGAAAGCGTCAAACCCACACTCTCGATGTTAGTCTTTAGCTGTTCCAAACTCGTAGCACCGATGATGTTGCTCTGGGTGAAGTCCCGGTCGTTAACGAAGGCAAGAGACATTTTCGTCATATTCAGGCCGTGCTTACGCGCCACTTCGGCGTAGCCTTTTGTTGCTTCCAGCGCATTTTCGTTGGTATAGCGGATGTACTGAGGGAAGAGGTTCAGACGAGCACCTTCGGCGGCAGTTCCGTCCAGGTACTTCCCGGTCAGTCGGCCCATGCCAAGGGGAGAGTAATGAAAACCAGCAATGTTCTCCCGTAGGCAAACCTCTGCCAAGCCAACCTCAAAACTCCGGCTCAGGAGGCTGTAGGGGTTCTGAATACTTACCGGACGCGGCAGGCCATGTACATCAGCCAGGTGCAGCACGCGCATCACGCCCCAGGGCGTTTCGTTGCTTAGTCCCCAGTGTTTGATGACACCGCTTTTGATTAACGCGTCCATTTTGGTCAGGATTTCCAGAATATTGTCTTCCCACGGATCGTCCTGGATCGTATGCACTCCACGCTTACCGAAGAAATTCACTTTGCGGGCCGGCCAGTGCAATTGGTACAAATCGAGGTAGTCCGTTTGAAGACGCTCCAGCGAACCGCTTAGGGCTTCATCGATTTGTGCGGAGCTGAACCCGAGGTTACCATTCCTAATATGCGCACCAAAAGCCGCCGGACCAACAATTTTAGAGGCCAGGAAAATATCCTTCCGCTTGCCCGTAGCCTTAAACCAGGTACCGATGATGCTTTCCGTCTTGCCCCACGTCTCGACAGTACTGGGAATGGCGTAAAGCTCGGCCGTATCAAAAGCATTGATGCCGTTTTCCACCGCGAAGTCCATCTGTTCGTGGCCTTCAGCTTCCGTATTTTGCCGACCCCACGTCATGGTGCCAAGGGTAACTTTAGAGATATTGAAGCCGGTGGCGCCGAAGGAATTATAACGCATATAGATGATTTATTTACCGTGGTGGTGTGCCGTAAAAGACTGGCATCGCGGGCACAAGACAAAGCTTAGGCGGGCAATGTTCAATGATTCTTCCTTAATCGTTCTGCAAATCTTCATTTGGGCGCGGCCGCAGGATGCAAAGTAAGGACGAGGGGCTGTGGCCCGCCCAAACAACCTTCCCTGTACCTGCACTTCGACTACACTCAGCATAACAACAACTTCGTTGGCGGCGCCCAAAAGACACGCCCCACCCGGATTACTCGCAGCATTAGAATATCTCCTCGTTCTTACCCTTCTCACGCCTCTCACGAATGCGCCGACGCTTGCCAAAAGTTGGGATACGAAAAAAAGTGAACCTTTTTTTCAGCAAGCGCAACTTTTGGCAAGCG
>JBLHRW010000372.1:0-4498 GCA_047626445.1 Neolewinella sp. | reverse complement strand
CTACCATTGGGGTAAAAACGTGTACAGCCTCTGCAAATAACCGGGGAACGGTTACCAAAGGAATAACCAGTGACAACAGCAGACTGCCCAGCAGGTAAGCCCGTTTCCAGTGCCCGAGTGGCTCGCGATCCAACAGTAGTTTATAACAGCCGAAGGCGATTAACTGGATCAGCACGGTCTTTAGTAAATAACTCAGCCAGATCATTTCTTGTCCTTTAATTGGTCATCGATCATTTGTTGAAGCTCCTCCAGTTGTTCCCGGGTCAGGTCGGCCCCATCGGTAAACAGGGAAGCGAAGGCGGTCGGGGAATCGGCAAAAAAGTCGGTGATCATGCCCTTCACCTGCTTGCCGAAGTAGGCCTTCTTGCTGACCAGCGAATAGTACTCCCGGCTGTTTCCACGTTGGCGAAAACCTACGACCTCCTTATCCGTCATACGTTTGATGAGGGTGGCAACAGTTGTTTTCGCCGGCTTGGGGTCAGGCAGGGCCTCCAGCAGGTCTTTCATGAAGCAGGGCTCTAGCTCCCACAGGTGCTTCATCAGTTGTTCTTCGCTATTCGATAAGGGCATGGTCTATGTTTGTAGTATTTGTTCTACAAATGTAGACCATAGTGTTTGGATACGCAAATTTATTTACACTTTTGACGGAAACGCAAAATTGGAAGTGCTTAGGTGAAGGAAGGGTTTTGTGCGGAGAAGTACTCAAGTAGCGCTGCGCTATTAGCTGCCGTAAAGCCGTTACGCCTCGTCTCCGCTCAGCGACCGGTTAGCCCAAGGATACCCCGTCTTGTCTGAGGCAGGACGGAAAAACACGAGAATAATCGGTCGCCAGGCGGTGCCGAGGCGATATGAGACACTGTGCTAGCGCACCAACAACTTAAATACAGACCTAGTAAAACCAACACAAGCTGCTATCTCCTCATCGTAGTCAGCTTATTCAAACTGATTCCCGTAAGGACGAGGCGGCGCGCCTTCGGCGCTACCGGGCCGTAGTTCGTAGCGTGTTGGTGGCAGGAGGTATTCCTGCATCGTGACCTTCCGGATTAGCGCTTGGTTGGATTTTCTTACTCCGGCCGGTAGGAGATCTTGCACTTCTGACAAACCAGCTGGTTTGCCTCTCTGGCAAGATAGATTCCTTTCAGGTGCGTCTCGGCGTACTCCTGAACCCATCCGGCATTTTTGTCTGGGTGAGTGGCATCGATACCGTGGTTCTTTACGGCATCGTAAAACTTACCACCGTATTCCTCCCGGCCCCAACAATTTGGGCAGACCCCTTCAGGGGCAGCGACTTCTTCGCCAGTGCTTTTCTTCTTAAGCAAATTGATCAGGGCGTCTACTAATTTCATGTTAAGGTAGTTTGTTGGGAGATAAACATTGTGAATCGTGCAATAGATGAGCTGCACCAGTTGCCAGTGACGGCAAAAACGTCCTGGTGACGGGAAAATTCGCGACCTTCGCGGCCCAATGGAATTACCGCTCGCGACCTTTACTCATGATTTACCCGCTGAGGCGAAGAAGGCCACGCTTCCGGAGCGATTTACCTTCCCGTTTCACTATTCGCCGCACTTGTTGGCGCGTGTCGCCGTGGCGAACCTACAAGATTTCTTGGCCACCCAACAAGATTGGGACCATGACTTTGGCCATGGCGAAACTGCGGGAGTAGGCGCAAAGGGAAAAATGTTTGGCGTATTGGTGGTAGGAAAAGATGATGGGACCCTTGGTTACCTCGCGGCATTTTCGGGCAAATTGGCGGATTCCAATCACCTGCCGGGCTTTGTCCCTCCGGTATACGATGTTTTATTGGCCGACGGTTTTTACAAGCAAGGCGAAAAAGAGGTGAACGCCATTAACGCTCAGATTGAAGTATTAGAAAATGCGGCAGCACTTACTACGGCACATAATGAGCTGGCGCGGACGCAGGAGCAGGCAAAGGACGAATTAGCAAAGGAAAAGGCAGCGGTAAAAGCTGCCAAGCAGGATCGCAAACTTCGGCGGGAAACTGCCCGGGAGAGCGCGCCCCCCGCATCGGTTCAGCAACTTGAAGCGGAACTGGCCCGCGAATCCGTCGGCCGGCACTTCGGCTACAAAGACCTGGTTCGTGCCTGGGACGCCCGCCTCCAGACAGCCACGGATAACGTGGCGCAACTCACGGGTGAAATAAAGCGGTTGAAAGAACTGCGAAAAACGATGTCCAACGACCTCCAGCGCCGCATCTTCGCGGAGTACCGCTTCCTGGACGCCGACGGCGCGGAGCGTGACCTGATGGACATCTTCAAAGACACCGTTTTCAAAACGCCGCCTGCGGGCGCGGGAGAGTGTGCGGCACCCAAGCTGATGCAGTTCGCTTACCTGCACGGGCTGCGCCCGGTGGCCATGGCGGAGTTTTGGTGGGGGCAAAGCCCCCGTTCCGAAATCAGGAAACACGGCCACTTTTATCCCGCTTGCCGGGGGAAGTGTGAACCCATCCTCGGCCACATGCTCGTCGGATTGCCGGTTGACCCAAACCCGATGCTGGAGAACCCAGCCCTGGGTAAATCACTACCGATTATCTACGAAGACGACCAGCTGCTGGTGGTGAACAAGCCCACCGAGTTTCTGTCCGTTCCGGGAAAGAACATCGAGGATTCCGTCTGGCTGCGCATCAAAAAGAAATATCCCGACGCAACGGGCCCACTCATCGTGCATCGACTTGATATGAGTACCAGCGGATTGCTATTACTGACCAAAACCAAGGATACCCATAAGCTGCTCCAACACCAGTTTTTCAAACGCTCGGTGAAAAAGCGTTACGTCGCCCTATTGGAGGGGACGGTGGAAGGCGACGAAGGTACCATCGACCTGCCGCTGCGCGGCGACATCGAGGACCGGCCACGACAGATCGTTTGCCAGGAGCACGGAAAAACGGCGCGCACCCACTGGAAGGTGATCGGCCGTGAGGAGGGGCGTACCCGCGTTCACTTCTGGCCGGTGACCGGCCGTACACACCAGTTGCGGGTCCATGCCGCGCATCCGCACGGCCTTAATTCTCCCATTGTAGGGGACGACCTTTACGGGCAGCCGGCTGAGCGCTTGCACCTCCACGCCGCCTGGATCAGTTTTGTGCATCCGTATACCAAGGAAGAGGTGGCATTTGAGGTGCCCACCGAGTTTTGAAGCGGATGTATGGTTGGTGTTTTGATCAGGCTAATACCTTCAATGGGGCAGGGGCATAAGAATCGTATAGTTAATGTACCCTGCACTTAAACCTTTTCTTGCACCTGCGGCCGCGCATAAAAAAGAGCATAAGAATTAAGGGCAGCAGATCAATCGTAATTATATTTCGTTCAACCTGCCTCCGCAGTACTTGCAGTAAACGGCATCGTTGGCGTGCCCTTCGTGGGCGCAGTAGCGACAAACCTGGGTATTGGTGAATTTAGCGCCGGAGTTCCCGATCATTGCGCTGGTGACGATACCGGTAGGTACCGCGATGATGGCGTAACCCATAATCATGACGATAGCGGACAGGAACTGGCCAATCGAGGTTTGGGGGGTGATGTCTCCATAGCCGACCGTTGTCAGGGTTACGATGGCCCAATACACTGATTTTGGGATGGAGCTGAAGCCGGTATTCGTGCCGCCTTCGATGAGGTACATCATCGCACCGATGAGGACGACCATCAGCGTGACAGTAAAGAGAAATACCGTGATCTTGTCCCGGCTGGCAATCAGGGCACGTCGTAGTTGGTCGCCTTCCGTTAGGAACTTGCCCAGTTTGAAAATCCGGAAGACCCTTAGCAGGCGGAGGATGCGGATGATGACAAAATACTGTGTTCCGACAATGAAGAAGCTCAGGTAACTAGGTAAAATGGCGACAAGATCGATAATGCCGTAAAAACTCAGCGCATATTTCCACGGTTTGATCGTCACCCAGAGCCTTAGCACATACTCGATGGTGAAAACAATGGTAAAGATCCACTCGAGGGCGAAAAAAGTGTTGCTGTAACTTGCATTCCACTCCTCCGAACTTTCGAGCATTACCGTAATGACGGACAGCACGATAAGAACCAGTAAGCCGATATCGAAGACCTTACCCGTGGGGGTGTCTGCTTCGAAGACGACCTCATGAATGCGGTCACGTAAACGCCGGTTGGCCATAAATTAGAGTTGATGTTGGCCAAATGTAGTTAAAAGGTGAGAGTTTACAGCTTTTGGAACAAGGCTGCTGTGGGCTAAGGTAAATAGCGGCAGCGGGAAGTCAACCTTGCAATCAAGTAGGTAAGTGCTTTTTATGAAACAAAGGAGGGGAGGGACCATTTTTTCAGTCTCATATAAAAATTGTACATTTGTTCTTCGGTTATAGGGTGGCGGTCTAAATCTGCCCTTGCACCTGCGGCCGCGCCAAACGACGATAAAAAGGTCCGTGTAGCGCCCGGGATTTAGTCGACAACTACGCCATAGTACCACCCAAAAAAGATTAAAATAAAAAGTATGTTACTCAACGCCGTAATCATTGAGGACG
>JBLHRW010000371.1:0-4526 GCA_047626445.1 Neolewinella sp. | reverse complement strand
ACTTGCAACCTGCAACCTGCAACCTACTTATCCCATTCAGTATGGAAAGTTCCTTTCTGGTCGATACGCTCGTAGGTATGCGAGCCGAAGTAATCGCGCTGGGCCTGCACCATATTCAGGGGAAGGCGTTCTGAGCGGAATGCATCGAAATACTGGAGGGCCGAAGACATACACATGGTGGAGATGCCTCGCTCATTGGTTAGGTGCATAACCTCTACGATGGCCTCGCGACAACCGTGCAATTCGTCACGGAATTGGCGGGTAGAAATCATATTCTTGAGCTTCGGATGGTTGCTGAACGCACCACGGATTTGCTCCAGTAGGCTGGCACGGATGATGCAGCCACCACGCCAGATGCGTGCGATGCCTTCCATGTCCAGATCATAATTGAGTTCCTCACTGGCTTCCGCCAAGAGGTGCATACCCTGGGCGTAGCAAATGACGAAGCTGAAGTATAGGCTTTCTTCTACAGCTTTCGCCAGGCCGTCTCCCTTCAAGGGCACTTCGTGGGGATGCACAATATTGTAGAGCGTAGACATGTCCTGGCGGAATTCCTTAAACGCAGAAATACCGCGCATGGTAACGGCAGCATCGATGGTCGGAACGGGAACGCCGAGGTCCATGGCCGTTTGGCTGGTCCACTTGCCGGTGCCTTTTTGCTTTGCTTTATCGAGAATAACGTCGAGGAGGTGACCGTCGAGCTCATCATCGCGTTGCTTGAGAATGTCGGCACTGATCTCAATCAGGTAGCTGTTGAGGCGTCCCTTATTCCATTTGTCGAAGAGCGCGCTCATTTCGTCGTTACTCATACCGCCAACGCGTTTGAGGACGTCGTAAGCTTCGGCGATTAGTTGCATCAGGCCGTACTCGATGCCGTTGTGTACCGTCTTTACGTAGTGGCCGGAACTGCTTTCGCCGATGTAGGTGACACAGGGGGCACCGTCAACTTTTGCGGCAACGGTTTCCAGGATGGGTTTGACAACCTCCCAGGCAGACTTATCGCCACCAGGCATAATGCTGGGGCCACGTCGGGCACCTTCTGCACCACCGGAAACACCGGTGCCCAAAAAACGCATTTTCTTCGTTTTTAGATACTCGTAGCGGCGGTTGGTATCGTCGTAGTGGCTGTTGCCGCCATCGATGATGATGTCACCTTCATCCAGTAAAGGCAGCAAGCCTTCAATGACCATATCCACGATTTTACCGGCTGGCACCAGCAGCATGATCTTCCGTGGCGTACTCAACAAGCTAACAAACTCTTTTTGGGTGTGCACCCCTTTCACGTTCATCCCTTCGCCTTCTTCGTTCAGCGCGTTTACGGAGTCTTCGTTGATGTCCGTTCCAAGCGCTGCGAAACCATCATCGGCTACGTTGAGGAGAAAATTACGTCCCATGACGCCAAGGCCAATCATGCCGAAATCGTAGAGTTGATGATTCATCGTGGTAAAATTTTGAATTGACTGTTATTGATGGTGTTGCTTTCCTTAAACGTAAAGGTAAGTATTCCCGCTATGTTCGTTTTTGGGCGCGGCCGCAGGTGCAAAGTAACATAGTTGAGGAGCAATGTGGGTAGAAAGAACAGACCGCCGACTATTCTAGGAAATAAATTGTCGCTTGTGTTTGCTGCTCCGGGAGCAGCACCGTAATTCGGTTGCGGACGTCCTCAACACAAAGGTCGACACTGCTTCTTAAACCTTCCCTTGCACCTGCGGCCCCGCCTAATAAGCTTTAAGAAAGAGATGTCACCCAACCTCGCTTATCTAACGCGTCAACGGAGAAACAGAATTTCCGTCTTGTACACCCAAATAGGGAATAGCTGATGGCTTCAGCGGCTATATTGTCGAGATATACCGCTTAATTTATTACGCTGGTACTTGTCTTGTTCGTTGGGAAGAACGGATTTCGGATGATGGTTACAGATGCTGCCAGCATGGCCCCCAAAATAATCAACCACAGCCGTTTTGCCAGCTTTCGCCCAAAAGGATGATCGATCATACTGTAACAGAAGGGCCGGTAGAACCGGGCCAGGGTAAGCCAACTCATTATGCGATAGAACGGGTAATAAACGCGTTGCAGCCAAGTCTTCTTTTTGAACTAACCAAGGCTGGTGAAATCAATCAGATAAATCAGGCCCACTAGAGCCAAACGTTACCCCTGCTATTGCCAGGGTGTAAGCCCACACGCTAAGGGACGCCGTACAAATAACTTACGCCTTTTGACCACCTTATTTTGCCCTCCCCAAATTAAAAAATCATTTCCGTAACTGAGGCTATGCAAAGGATTTGTAAATTCGGTGAGAACAAAAGCGTCAGGTCAAAAACCAGTAAGTTATTTATACGGCGTCCCTAAGTACACTGAAGAAGATCAGGAAAGCAAAAGAAAAGGCTAAACGGCACTGAATTTCTATCCGTTCGATGTACCCATCAAAAGAACCAAGCCGACGGCGCAGCCGATCAATAAAGCGAGGCTGGTAATGGAGCTGATCATAATCGATCTCCCCAGAAACAGAACGAAGGCCAATCGCTGCGATCCAGACGCCGCGCATAACTAGGTGGATGAGCAAACAGGCCAATAATGACGAGTAGGCCGTCCGGAGCGCGTAATAAAGAAAATTCAGGTTGTTAGCCCCTGTGCCTGTCCCTCGAAGAACGATCAGGTCGTATTCCAGACTTTTTACCGGTTCCCAGCCACCAATCAGTAAAAAGAGCACAAAGCTACTGACCAATAATTCCAAATTCTAACTCTCCTGTAGCGGGTTATCCAACCAATTTTTACCCCTGCAGACTTAGGGGCCAACTGCTTATCGTGTTCCGCCATACCGTAAGATAATGCGACGTCAGGGAAATTATCGTGGGGTAAGTGTAACGTTTCACCGGCATCCGGTCATGAAAAGGCAAATATCCTACATTTATGCTTCAGTGGATCATTCTTTTCTGGTGCTGTTGTCTGCTTCCCGGCGTGCTTACCGCGCAGGACTTTCCGCCGAATACAGCAGTGTGTACCGAAGGTCCTTATACCTTGATGAGCCCGCTAACGGATGGCCAGGTGTACCTCTACCAATGGGAGCACAGCTTCGACGGTGGGACAAGCTGGAGTGCCACGGGCACCAATGATGCTGCACTAACCATAAGTAGTCCCACTTCCGGCGTCAGCTACCACCTGGCCTATGCCCTCAGCCCGGCTTGCCTGGCGGACGCAGCCTGCCGGCAGACGACCTCCAGCACCCGGCTTTCGGTAGCCATCCCCGCCTTCAGCCAGGGGCTTACGCGGTGCGAGGGCGATACCGCTTTTGTGGGGGCAACGCCGCTGACGACCCCCGGAAATCACCGGACGGTGCTGAAAACTGCCGACGGTGCTTGCGACAGCGTCGTCAGTACCTTCCTCCAGATCTTACCAACTTATGAGGACCTGTACCTCATTGACCTTTGTCCCGGAGAGCAATTCCGCGGGCAGGCCATTTCACGGGATACCGCTTATACAGAATATTTTACCACCGTAGGGGGATGTGACAGCAGTACCACCTACGAGATTTCCGTTGCCTTTGCCACCCGGCCCGAAATTATGGGTCCGGAACGGATTTGTGCAGGAGCGCGCGCTAGTTTGGAAGTAGTCGGTGCCTTCGCCAGCTACGCCTGGAGTACGGGCAATGATGGCGACGATGCCCCCGTCTCCGCTCCCGGCACCTACACCCTTACCCTAACGGATTTTAATGGCTGTACCCTCGAACTCAGCCATGATCTGGCGGTAACGGAGCTGACGATTGACGAGGTTACACCGACGTCTCCGGCCTGCCCGGGCGGTAGCTCGGGCACTTTGGCACTCGCGGTCTCCGGCGATACCGACCTGCTGTATTCCATCGACGGTGGCCAAACCTTCCAGTTGGAAACGACCTTTACGGATCTTCCGGCCGGAAACTATGAACTGGCCGTGGAAAACGCCGACGGCTGCAGCGTGACTTCCTCCGCAACCCTGATGGAGCCACCCGCGCTTACCCTCACTACTGCCTTGCCTCCGGAAACAACCATCGAAAGGGGTGACTCCTTCCCTCTTAACCTGACGACGGATTTTGATGTAACCGAATACCGGTGGAGCGGAGCCTCCTTCCTTTCCTGCAACGACTGTCCTGACCCGATGGCCTTCCCGACCATCGACACTAAATTCAGGGTAGAGGCCATCGCTGCCGGTGGCTGCTCAGTTACCGACAGTGTACTGGTACGGGTAAAAGATAGCCGGCGCTTTTACGCGCCCACGGCCTTTAGCCCTAACGGCGACGACCAGAACGATCGCTGGCAAATATTTACCGGCCCCCGAACAGAGGCCATCGTCGGGCTGCAAATAGCAGACCGCTGGGGCGGTATCCGCTTCCAACAACAAGCAACCGAACTGCCCGCCGTCGAGGTCGGTTGGGACGGCACCGATCAGGGCCAACTCCTACCACCGGGAACCTATATTTATTCTGCTACCCTCCGCTATACCGACGGCAGCCACCAGGTAGTGCGGGGGCAAATTACCCTTATGCGCTAACT
>JBLHRW010000370.1:0-4602 GCA_047626445.1 Neolewinella sp. | reverse complement strand
ATCGTTTTAACTACTGGCTTGGCGTATTCTGAGGGCTAGAAAGCGGTGAGTGGAAAACTTATCAGACTGAACACCCTACCTTTTGATGTGGTACGTCGACCGCCAAGCAAGCATTGTGCGGATTAAGCAAAGGGAAATCAGCAACCATGTGAACATTCGACCGTTGTTCCTACCAAATTAAGTTTCTTTCACCTCGCCACCTGGCCACTATGTATTCCTTATCAACCACCCTGGACAAATTAACTGCCCTTCCAGCCAAACCCGATGAGGCCCTACACTTTCTTGTGCGTTATTTCCGCACCAGTTATCAAAGAACCGGCGAAATCACTACCGCATTTAGGGTGCTGGAACAAGCGCTTGAGACCTCACCGCACCAAAGGTTGGCCCTTGCCGGACTTATCAATACCGTTATTAACGACTATCATTTCTTCTCCTTCTTCTCCCAATATTCGTTGCTTGACGAAGGCGGTTTCGGAAATGGTATTTGGAGCAGAATCAAGAACAAACTGATACCACAGCTGCCGGAAGAAACCGACATCCAGTTTTTGATCAATAGGACACTTGACCTAAAGCTGGATCCAGAGTGGATTGCCCTTCTCCCCAAAGACGCCATCAATCGTCTTTTTGGCGCGCAGGGTTTTCTCCCATACAGCCAACAGCTTACCTCAGAGCTAACGATCGCCATCCAGGCACTGGCCATTAAAATCAGTGGTTTCGGGATGGATCATCGGGTGAGTGCCTTGTTCCAAAAACTGGAGCTCGACGTAGCACCTTTTCAGAAACTTCAGGAGGTACTCAGTGGTGATCTTGAGCACAAGAACATCCGTGAGGCCCAACAACTTCTGGGCACTATTTACTTGTCTATTACCAGCCTTCGACTTCGGAAAAAGGAAATTGGCACCACCTTGAAGCTGACTTACGAAAGCCGTAAGGTACTCGCCAAGTTGGCCATTCTGAAGGATCTATTAATCCTGCGAACCGATAGTAAGCACGTTGATTCCTGGGCCAAAGTCCTGCAAAACAGCCTTAAAAGCGAACTTTCCAGGCGGAGTATTAGTACATTCATCAATGGCCACCTGGACCTGGTATCTCTGGAGATCGTGGAGCACACCGCTAAAACTGGCGAAAAATATATTGCGGAGAATAAGTTAGAGTACTACAGTATTTTCAGAAGTAGTATGCTTGGTGGGCTGTTAATAGCGCTGTTCGCTGCGGGTAAGCTATACCTTGACAGTTTGCAGGTAGGCGAACTCCCCGAAGCACTGTTGTTCAGCCTCAACTACGCTGCTTGTTTTGTTTTAGTCAAGACCTTCGGCGGCATCATTGCCACCAAGCAACCCGCTATGGTTGCGTCCACCATCATCAAGAATATCGATCAGCATAATAATTTTAAGCTATCTAGCCTGGTGGAGATAATCAACCTGATCAAGAAGGCAAGTAGAAGTCAGTTCATTTCTTTTGTGGGTAATTTATCTGTTGCTTTTCCCCTGGCCGTTGGTATTTATTGGTTGACCACCCATTATTTTGGCTGGTCATTTATCGGTCCCGAGAAAACAGCTAAGCTGTTAAAAAGTATTTGGCCTTTTGCGGGCGGTGCCATCGCCTTTGCCGCGATTGCAGGCATTTTCCTTTCCCTATCGGGGTTGATTTCAGGCTATTTCGACAATAAGGTCATAGCGAGTAATTTACAGGCAAGGCTGGTAGAACACCCCCTACTAAAAGGCTTCTTGCCCTTAAACCGCAGAACTACACTAGCGACTTATCTCTGCAATAATTTAGGTGCCCTTAGCGGCAACATTAGCTTAGGCTTCTTTCTCGGCATGGCCGGATTTCTAGGCTTCATCACCGGACTGCCGATCGATATCCGGCACATTGCCTTCAGTTCTGCCAACTTTGGCTTCGCCTTCCTTGCCGCCAACCTGACCGACACCGAGATCCTTTTGGGCGCATTAAGTATCCTCCTGATTGGCGCCATCAACTTCGCCGTTAGCTTCGGCATCACACTATACCTTACCCTTAAGTCAAGGGGAATTTCCTTCGTCAACACTTTCAAGCTGCTCCTCTTTCTCGTTAAGGAGATTTTGCTAAAACCGTGGACGTTCCTATTCGCCCCACCACGTTAATTTACGGGAAGACTTTTAGCCGCTTAACGGTCGTATAAATGCCGAAACGTGAACGGTTAAGGATACTGCTTATGCGGGGCCGCAGGTGCAAATTGCGGTTTTAAGGAGCAAAGTCTTTGCTCGTCCGCTGCGCCGTATGGAATAACCTGACCCGTCGGCCGAGGAGAGGCTTAGTGACCGCTTTCTTGGTGGACGATTCAGCTCCTGCGCCGGCTTATGTTGGCCCCCGTCCCAACAACGCAGGCCAACAAGCGAGTTTGGCAATTATCGGGGTTACTACTTCCCCAGCAGCGTCCTGAACATCTTCCGAACTTCACTAACGCCAGAAAGATTGTACTTGGCGGCAGTGTGGTCTGCACCGACCTTGATGCTGATTCCGTCTTTTGGCAGCGCGGCAAAAATATCCTCATCGGTTGCATCGTCTCCAATGCCGAGGATAAAGCCCCACTTGTTCTTTCCAACCCAGTGGCTGGTTGCTTTACCTTTATTGACCCCGGCGTTTTTGATCTCTACCACCTTATTTCCTTCCAGGACCTGGAGGTCTTGGTTTTGGATTAAGTAAGTGAGCATGTCCCTGAATTCACGGACACGTTTCTGGCCGAGGTCGCGATCGATGCTCCTATAATGCCAGGCAAGACTATAGTCTTTGGTTTCGATGAAAGAACCTGGGGTTCTGGCCACCAGGTTTTCCAGCAGTTCCATGACTTTAGGCATCCAACCGTCTACGACATTCGGATTTAACTTCCATTCGCCGGCTTCCTTCATCCATACACCATGTTCAGCCGCCATCTCAACGTCGAGATGCCCCAACCATTTTTCCAAGGTACCGCGGTCACGTCCACTGTTGATGACTACGTTATTACGCTTATCATCTGCAAGACTGGTAAGTAGCGCCAGGACCTCCTCATCGGGGTTCACCGCCTGAGGGTCTTCGTGAAAATTCATTAGAGTCCCATCATAATCGATGAAAAGTAGACGCTGATCCGCTGCCTGGTATTTTTTTAGTACTTCGTCCAGGGCGTCTCCGCCGAGGTGCGTGGTATTTGCCATGCGGTTTTTATCTTTAAGCTTCTTTTGTTCTTTAATAAAAGTGGCTGCCCAGTGCTTAACGTCATATCGTTTGAGCTTCACTTGCATGATCTCCATACGAAGTTGCTGTTCTTCTCCCGACATTTCCAGCGCCTCCAGTAACGCGGCCTCAATTTCCTGATGGCTTTGGGGGTTCACAGTGATCGCACCATCGTTGAGTTCATAGACAGCACCCGCCATTTCACTCAGAATCAGCACACCGCGCTTCGAATCTTCCTTGGCTGCAACGTATTCTTTGGCGACCAGGTTCATGCCGTCCCTTAGTGGCGTAATTAGGGCAATGTCTGCTTCCCGATACAAGGTAGTCAGTGCCGCAAAATTGAGGGACCGGTAATAATAATGGATCGGCATCCAGTCAAACGTACCGTACTCTGAATTTACTTGACTGACAAGCACGTCCACTTCAGCCTTCAGGCTTTGGTACTGATCAACATTGGCCCGGCTTGGCACCACGATCATGATCAGGTTCACCTTGCCGATGTACTCAGGGTTGTTCCTGATAAAGCGTTTGAAGGCCCGGACGCGCTGAGGAATACCCTTGGTATAATCCAGGCGATCTACACTGAGGATAATTTTCCTACTGGCATGGAGTTTTCGAATTTCTCCGCTACTCTGGTCCGTATCCGCATTTGCGTCAGGGTCGGCGTATTTGTCGTAATTGATTCCCATCGGGAATACGTCCACATTGACTTCCCGCTCATCGATGTGTAACCTACCGAACTTGTGCTCATAACCGGTGATCCGGTAAGCAGCCGATAAGAAGTGCCGCATATAGCCGAAAGTGTGAAAGCCAATCTGGTCAGCCCCAAGGATACCATCGAGAATCTCCTTACGCCACGGAAGGATACGGAAGACTTCGTAGCTTGGGAACGGAATGTGCAGGAAGAATCCGATACTGATGTTCGGGAAGCGTTCCCGGATCATTTTAGGCAGCAACATTAGCTGGTAGTCATGTACCCACACCATGTCTCCGTCCCTCAGGTGCTTCTCCGTTTCCTGGAAAAACTTGTAGTTTACCTCTTGGTAAGCCGCCCACATATCATCGTTGTAGGCCGTGTACTCCGTAAAGTAGTGAAAATGAGGCCAAATGGTCTTATTACTGAACCCTTCGTAATACAGGTCGATTTCTCTTTCCGTCAGGAAAACCGGCGCTAGTTTAAGGGGGGCAAGGTCATTTCGAATACTTTCCTTTTCCCATTCATCGGCGATGTCCTGCCCGGGCCAGCCGATCCAGAGTTTATTGTAGTCTTCGTCGAGCGAATTAAGTCCGGTAGCAAGCCCTCCGGCGCTGGGGTGGTAATGGAGCTCACCGGCCGAACGATTTATCGTAATTGGCAGGCGGTTGGAAATTATAACGAGTCTGGACATGAAATAGGATAGCTGGGTGAAA
>JBLHRW010000369.1:0-4613 GCA_047626445.1 Neolewinella sp. | reverse complement strand
GCGGTAACGAAAGCAGACGATGTTACACCCTGGATCGAGGGCGAGTTCAAAATCAGGATTGGAACGGATGGCGACAGCAAAGGCCGCGGCAATGGAATTGACCCGAACCACGTAGTCCCGGAAAATATCAGACCCATAACAACTAAGCAGGCTAAAAACCCGCAGGCTCATCATGTTCTTGGTACACTCGAAGGTGCGTCGTCCGATGTTGTACTGGTCTTCCTCGTTGGTGTCGAAGGAAAGCAGATAGTCGGCCTTTTGATGGAAGGTCTGATAAGCATCGCCTCCCTTACGGAAAAACACCGCTGTCGTGAGGGCAGGGGCCATCATCATTTTATGGTAATCCATAATTAGGCTGTCCGCCCGATCTAATCCGTTGAGCTGGTGCTGTCGTTCGGGGTCGAGGCGAACCGGTGCACCGTGGGCACCGTCGACGTGAAACCAAATCCCGTGCCGCTTGGCAACATCAGCGATTGCGACAAGGTCATCAAAGGAACCGGTACTGGTGGTCCCTGCGCTGCCAACGATGGCAAGCGGGGTCATTCCCTGTTTTTTTGCCGTGGCGATGGCGTCTTCCAGTAATTCTGTCCGCATCCGGAAATTGTCGTCGCAAGGAATGTTGATGATTCCGGCAGCTCCCCAACCCATGATCCTTACGGCCCGGTCAATGCAGTAGTGGGCTTGTTCGTTGACCAGGACGCAGGGGCGGAGCTCCCCGTTGCCGTCCTCCCAGGCATCACCAGAAGGCCACCGGGTAGCCCGCGCGGCAAGGAGTGCGGTCAGGTTGGCCAGGGTGCCACCGTTGGTGAGAAAGCCACCGGTGGTAGCGGAGAGGCCGAGCAAGGCGGCCGATTGTTCAATGACCAGGCGCTCCATAACCGCACCGGCGCGGCCCATCTCGAAAATGGCCGTACTGCCGTTGAGGATGCCGGTGAGGAGATCCGCCAGGGCTACTATCGGTGCCGGCGGGTTCATCTGGTGGCCCATATAGTAGGGGCTGTGTAGGTGAACCGAGTCGGTGATCATTCTTTGGAAAAGCTCGTCCGGAGTTGTTCCGTCGTGTAGCAGTGACCGATAGGTTTTCAGTAGGTCTCCTGGCTCCGCATGAGGGTTGGCACCAACTTCTGGCGTCTTTTCCAGGTAATCGGCCAGGCGGTCGACCAAGGCGTGCCCCTGTTCGCGGAAAGCTGCGGGGTCATAGAGCTGGGTAAGGCTTTTCATGGGGCCGAAGATAAGGCGCGGCCGCAGGTGCAAGGGAACACCTAAATCCGCATTTCCGCACGAGCGGCATCAAGAATCTTACGCACTTCCGCCGGATCCGCTCCCTGTGCGTAAACACGCAGCACCGGTTCCGTCCCGGAAGGGCGTACCATGAACCACTTGTCTTCGCCGTCGAGGTAGAATTTACTGCCATCAACATGGGCTACCCGGGTAACGTTGTAGGGGCCGATTGTGGTGAACGGTGCTTCCTTAGCTTGCTTGACGATCTCCCACTTACGGTCATTTTCGACGTGGACATCATCACGGTCGCAGTTGAAACTGCCGACCTTGGCATAGATGTCAGCTACGAGTTGCTTGAGGGATTTGCCAGATTTGGCCATGTATTCTGCAATCATCAGCCCGATCCAGATGCCGTCCCGCTCGGGGATGTGGCCCGAAACCGCCAGTCCGCCGGATTCTTCACCACCCACGATCACTTCTCGTTCCGCCATGATCTCGGCGATGTACTTGAAGCCAATCTTGGTTACTTCATAATCAAGGCCGTACATCTCCGCCAATTGCTTCAGCTTGTCGGTTACCGAGAAAGTAAGGATTACTTCTCCGGTCTTGATGCCTTTGTACTCGTACTGATACATCAGCAGTAGGAGTAGAATATGGTGGCTATCTACAAATTCGCCGTCACCGTCGAACAGACCGATACGGTCAGCATCACCATCGTTGGCAATACCTAGGGCGATGCTCGGATCGTTTTTAATGGTCTCTGCCAGCTCCTTGAGGTTACGGCCAATCGGCTCCGGCGCCTGGCCGTCAAAGCTAGGGTTAAGCTCGCAGTGCAGGTGAGTGGCGTTGGGGAGCAATTTTTTCATTGCGCTCTGGCCAGCACCGTACATGGCGTCGTAGGCGATACCAATGCCGCTATTGCGGATGAGGTCCATGTCAAAGCCCTGGTTGACGTGGTCTAGGTAGATCTGCTCGAAGTCCATTACTTTCACCAGGCCTTTTTCAACGATCTCTTTGTAGGAGGGAACGTCTTGCGGAACCGCATCGGGAATTAACTCCTCTACGGCGGATACGTCAGCCGGGACGGATGGCCCACCGAGCTTCGATTTTAGTTTGTAGCCATTATAACTGGCCGGGTTATGGCTGGCGGTAATAACGACACCGAGATCAGCACCCGCTTTAACCACTCCCAGACTGACCATTGGTGTGGAAATAAAGTTGGGGGCTACCAGGCTAGTGATGCCGTGCTTGCCCAGCACACGGGCAGTCGCTTCGGTAAACATTTCACCGCCAAAGCGGCAATCGTAACCGATGACTACCTTGTTACCTCCCTGTTGCTTTAGCCACAGCGCCGTGCCTTCGGCTACGCGCATTACGTTGTCAACAGTGTACTCACGGGCGATGATGGCACGCCAGCCATCGGTGCCAAACTTAATTTTTACTGGGCTCATACTTTACGGTTATTATCTACCTATTAAGAGGGCAAGGTGCACAATATTGTTCGTAAAACCATGCTGGTGATACCCGTAATTGAGCAATCCGTCGAGCTATTTCCGATTCCCCGTCGGAAAACAGCTAAGTGTTAAAGCCGGAATTTTACCTTTGTGGCGTGGAAATACTGAACGGATTTCTTGTCGGACTCGGTACCGGGGTGTTCATCACCTGGTTTCCGGGTATGCTAAACATGCAGGCCGTCGCTACTTCGGTGCGGGCGGGCCGGCGTAAAGCCTACGCCTTTTCGGGAGGGTTGGCGGCTGTTATCGGTGGACAAACTGCTTTAGGCGTGTTGTTCGCCGATTTGCTCACCCGGAACCCAGCGGTCATCTCTGGAATCAAGAGTTGGGCCATTCCCTTGTTTTTGATACTGGCCGGAGTGTTCGTCTGGAAAGGCTTCAGTGCGCGCGCAGCGCGCAAGGCCCACATCGAACGGCCATATAAAGGCGGGCTCTTCTGGCGTGGTATGGTGATGAGTATGATGAACATCCTCAACATCCCGCTCATTTTCGCTATTGCTGGTTGGTTGATTGCCGATGGCTACCTCTCGCGGGCCTTTCTCCCTCGGCTCGCTTACGTACCGGGAACCGCGTTGGGTACGCTGGGCGTATTCTTCCTCTATGTCCTTTCTTCTGACTGGATCAGCAAACATGCGGCTTACTTTACCCGGAACATCAATTTCTTCCTGGGGGGACTGTTCGCGATGCTTGCGATCATTCAGGTAATGCAGGTTGTTGATGGTTAGTTATTGATTCACCTGCCTGCCGGCGGCCTTCTTTTCGCTTCGCGGCTACTTTTGCCCAAACAAAAGTAGGCACCCGGCAGGGAGGTATGGCGGAATGCTCGGCGTTAGAAAGTCTATATGCAAAGTGCTAGAATCAAACTTGACACAACACTAGTACCAACTTCAATCTTGACGCACTAGTAAACTTTCGAATTGGCTCATTAAGCCCCCCCAATCATCTGGACTTCCCGCTCCAACGCCACGCCGAACTTAGCCTGCACTTCTTTCTGAATAAAGGTGCTGAAGGCAATAATATCCCGCCCCGAAGCGCCGCCATGATTGACGAGGACTAGTGCCTGTTTGGCGTAGGTCCCAACATTCCCGTGGCGAGTACCCTTTAGCCCGGCACGGTCGATTAACCAGCCGGCGGGGAGTTTTACGTGGCCCTCGTCGATGGGGTAGGAGGGGAGGTCTTCGTAAGTAGGAAGCAATCGGCGATGGGTGGCGATAGGGACCACGGGGTTTTTAAAGAAACTGCCGCTATTGCCCAGGAAAAACCAGTCAGGGAGCTTAGCGCGTCGGATGTTGGTGACGGCCAACGCTACGTCGGCGGGGCTGGGCTTGTCGATGGCCAGGCGGGCCAACTCTTCCTGGATTGCTCCGTAGCCGGTCTTTAGTTTGTGTTTGCCGTTGAGGCGAAAGTCGACGGCAGTGATCAAGAAACGGCCGGGTTCTCGTTTGAAGCGGCTGTCCCGGTAACCGAAGGCACAGTCTTCGGGCGATAAGGCTTGGGCCCCAACGCCGTATTCCCATACGTGTACGGCGGTAATGCGCTCGGCGACCTCGGCGCCGTAGGCGCCAATGTTCTGAACCGGGGCGGCACCAACCGTGCCGGGAATCAGGATGAGGTTCTCCAGGCCGTACCAACCCCGATCTAGGGTGTAGCGGACCAACTGATTCCAGTCAACGCCAGCGCCGACCCGCAAGGGAATTGGTTTCTCGTCATACTCCCCGTCGGACGGATACTCGTCACCGGCGCTAGCTGGGGGCATGAGGTCCGTCGGGCGGGTACGTGTGGCACCAGTCGGGCTTATGAGGTCCGTCGGGCGGGTACGTGTGGCACCAGTCGGGCTTATGAGGTCCGTCGGGCGGGTCCGTGTGGCACCAGTCGGGC
>JBLHRW010000368.1:0-4638 GCA_047626445.1 Neolewinella sp. | reverse complement strand
AGAAGGAGCGCCGTACTGAAAGTAAGCGGAGACTACACTGGATATAGGTCAAAAAAAGCCGCTGAAACAGTCTTTGATAATGGTTTTATGAGTCAAGTTTTCCTAAATAGGTATTGCTCAGAAAATCAGGGGCACACTATTTGGTCTCAACCCAAAGACGGCGAAAAGACGCAGCTTACAGAGCCCTTTAGTCCGTTCATCGCTCGCATGAGAAAGGAACCGGACCGATAAGGAAATTTAGCATTTTTTTTGGAGGTATCCAATGCCGATCCTAATTCCAATGACGGCACCTCTGTGCCCCTTCTGTGCCTCCCTCCGTGCAACCCTCTGTGAGAAAAACAAGCTACGTAGCAGCCCTTCAAACACCTGGTCGCGAGGCAAAAGACCGTCGCCACCCCACCCTGCCTCTGTCAACTTCCCCTGCACCTGCGCCCGCGCCCAAATACTTCAACTACAGCGTAGTTGGGTCTCTTACTATTTGCCCCTCTGACGCCTTGACTATTTGCCTCCTAGCCCCGCCCCAGCGAACCTATCCCCAAAAACGCGGTTAAACTTGGAAACCACCCACTAGATGCGCGTTACCTTTTCTTCCCTGCTCCTGTTCCTACTCTTCACCGCCTGCGGAGACACCACTAACACTTCTTCCGCTACAGCTGACACCCCCGCCGAAACACCCGTGATGGAGAACAAAAAGGAAGTCGTGATGACCCCGATTTTCCACGCAGCGGTGGTGCTGGAGACCGCAATAAGGACGGCACCTTCATGGACACTAAGGAATTTGCCCGTCTCATTGAGGAAGGGGACAAAACGATCGAAGTGGTCGTGGAAGATTGGTATAAATGATCCTAGCTTTTATACCTCCGATGAACGTTCAACTCCGGCTACCGCCTTCGAAAAAGAGGCACCGGATGAAAAAACGATCCTAAGGGACGCCGTATAAATAACTTACTGGTTTTTGACCTGACGCTTTTGTTCTCACCGCGCTTAAAAATCCTTTGCATAGCCTTTGTTACGGAAATGATTTTCAGGTGCGGTGAGGGCAAAATAAGCCGGTCAAAAGGCGTAAGTTATTTATATGGCGTCCCTAAGTACTCGGACAGAATGATAAAGTTTGACTAACCTTATGCTGTTTTCTCATCCGATACCTCTTTTACTGGCGAAGCCGCAAAAATTTATCGGATGCGTAAAACAGCCATCTGCTTTAAGTGCCTAACCCGTTCAGAAAAAACCAACCTCCCCCCCATGCGTGCGCTGAAAATCACCGGTATTATCCTCTTCATCCTCGTGGTGATTCCCCTCATTGCCGTCAGCTTCTTCGGCGGGCCAATTGCCCGAGCCGTGGTCAACGCTCTGAGTAAAAAACTCCCCACCGAAATAAAAGTAGCGGAGTACGACGTTGCATTCTGGAAAAGCTTCCCAAGTTTGTCCGTCAATTTGCAGGACGTACAGGTACGCGGCAGCGATGGTAGCGACCTGCTGGTGGCCGGGCAATTGAGTTGTCTGCTGGATATGGGCAGCCTGTTCGGTAAAATCCGGGTAGAGGAAATTATTATTTCCGACGGGACACTCAACCTCCTCACCGACATCGATGGCAACACCAATTACCAGCTGGCGGGCTACACACCCGTAGGCGAAGCAGTACCGGAAGGGGAACCCACTGAATTTGCGATTGCCAACGCCGAACTGAAAGGCGTTGAATTTACCTACCGGGATGCCCAGCTTCAGATCGATATAGCCGGGAATGTAGACAAGGCCACCTTCAGCGGTGACTTTGGTGCCATCAATTACCTACTGGCCGCCGAAGGCCTGATAGAAATTCATCACCTTGACCAGGAAGGTATTCGGTACCTCAACGAAACGCAACTAAAGCTCGAATCGAAGACGAACATCAATAATGATGAGGGTAAATATACTTTTGCGCCGCTGCGTCTTGAATCCGGCGATCTGGAAATGAGTGTAGTGGGGGACCTTACCTCAACGAATGACGGACTAGAGACCAACCTACGGCTGGAAAGCGAATCTGGCAGCCTTGAAGATGTGCTCGCCCTCATCCCACCCGCCTACGCCGGTACGCTAACCGAGCTGGAGACCCGGGGGAAGCTGTCCCTTTCCGGTAGCATCACCGGCCCCTGGACGCAACGCAGGTATCCGAAAATGGATGGCCGGCTAACTTTTACCGACGGCCGGGTCGGCAGCCCACGGACCAACATAGGGGCCCGCGACCTTGACCTGAAGGCTCGTTTTGCCTACCTAGACGGCCCTACCGGCGGTGTACAGTCTTTTGCCATCGAAGAATTAAAGGGGACGTTCCGGAACCAGCCCTTCTCCGTGAGGTTAAGCATTCAGAACCTTGACGACCCACGTATTGACTTTTCTGCCGACGGGGCATTCCCCCTGGCCACACTACCCGCCATCCTCGGTGAAGGAGCAGTAACTGACGGCGACGGGTACGTCCGGATCCAGGGCCTCCGACTGTCTGGCCGGTATGAAGACATGCTGCGCCCGCGGCGCATGGGCCTGGTGGCGGCCTCCGGCCGCATCACCTTCGACGATGGCGAACTCACCATCAACGACCGCGAGCTATCCTTCCCCTCCGGTACCCTTGAGCTGCGCGACAATGAAATGGAGCTGACCGACCTTACCTTTGAAGGCCCAGGAACGGAGATCAGTTTTACCGGAAAGGCCACAAACCTGATCCCCGTACTATTCGCCGACTCCCTCAACACCAATGACGCCGAACTCAACTTCGATGCCCGGCTGACCGGTAAATCCTTCGACATCGACGAGCTGCTGAAGCTGGCCGGGCCGACGGAGGAAGAACAAGAAATTGCCGAAGCGGCCGGTGCGACCGACAGCCTGCGGGCAAAGACGATGGTTCGCCGAGCCCAGATCACCGACCTCCTCCGCGGGCGCTTCGACGCGAACGTGGAAGAATGGAACTACGGCGAGATTGAGGGAGAGAACTTCCAGGGGCAGCTCATCTTCACCCCCCGGCAACTGGATGTCCGCGGCATCACCGATGCCATGGAAGGACAGCTGAAGATAGACGGCGAAGTCTATTTTCAGGAATTGCAACGGATAGAAGCCCGGATCAGTGGCCTGGAGATCGACGTTAACCAGTTCTTCGCCCAGGGGGAGAACTTCGGCCAAGAAGTGCTGGTCGCCGACAATATTGAAGGGAAGATGGACGCCAAACTTTGGATCCAGGCTTACTTTGATGAGAAAGGGCTACTCGACTACGAAAAGCTCAGGGTATTAGCAGAAATGGATATTACCGATGGGGCATTGAATGACTTCGAAATGTTGCAAAACTTCGCTTTTGCCCTTAAGGCTGGTGACCTGGATAAGATCCGCTTCACCCGCCTCCAGAACTTCTTCGAGATTACCGACGAGACGCTGTACATCCCGGTCATGTTCGTACAGTCCAGTGCGCTGAACCTCGAACTCAGCGGCAGCCATACCTTCAATAATTACCTGGATTACTTCCTCAAAGTCAACGCCGGGCAAGCGATTGCCAATAAAATTAGTCGCCACAATAATAACCTCGACATTCTTCCTGCCCGCAAAAAAGGGTTTTTCAACCTATACTACACCGTGAATGGACCACTCGAGTCCTATGCCGTAGAAAGCAATAAACGAGCCGTTAAAAACGACTTCAAGCGCAGTGAGTACCGCAAAAACCGGGTACGGCGGGAGTTAGCCGAATTATTTGCGGAGCCGATCGAGTTGGTGGAAGCTCCGGTGGATACGGAGGATGAAGGGGGAGAAGAATAAAGTAGCCTGCTAATCTTTCATAAAAGGCGCACAAATCTCCCAGGCCTTGGCTGCGGCATTACTTGCGCCACGAAGCTGTGCTGCGGTTTCGTGGAGCTCACTGGCCAGTTCCTCTCTGCCTCGGGCTTCGTCTTTGTCGGCGTCCAACGCCATTTTATCGCTTAGGGACGCGAAATAAATAAACCATGCTTCTTGACCGCCTTATTTTGCCCTCACCGCTCTTAAAAATTATTTCCGTAGCTACGGCTATGCAAAGAATTTTTCAAGAACGGCGAGAACAAAAGCGTCAGGTCAAAAACCCGTAAGTTATTTATACGGCGTCCCTTAATGCTGACAAAAAATCAGCCAGCGTATCATAGCGAAGGTCCCCAAGTTCCCCGGCAAGTTTTCCCCAGTCGTCCTGGTAATGCGGTAGGCCTGACTGATGGGTCATGATAGGGTTCCCAATACGTCCATCAGTTCCTCCTGCTTCGCCTCGTTAGTCACCAGATAGATAGGGAGAAGAACAGTATTCCCGTCTTTCAACGTCAACTTTAAGTCCCGGACATTGAGCCGTTCCACCGTAGCGATATCGGCCAGCGCAATCTTCTTCTCATCAAGCTTTTGCGCCATGCTCCAGGTGAGGTCATCATCGCTGATTCGGACGTACCGATCTGCTGGCCCTCGGACAGCATATTTGTAGCGGTAGCCGGAATAAGCAAGTACGCCGCCGACCAGTAAGTAAGCCAGGCCAAAGCCGAGGTGCCACCAACTGTGTTCGTCGTCCGCTGCGTGCCAATCAGTAAAGTAGAGGAACAGCTGTTGCCCTGCCGCAAGCAACAGAATAAAAGCTCCGAGAAACAGCAGGAAATGTATCCAGCGGTT
>JBLHRW010000367.1:0-4683 GCA_047626445.1 Neolewinella sp. | reverse complement strand
ATTAAATATTGGGGTAATATATGGAAGCACGTCACACCTGCCTGCCGGGATGCTCAGCGTTAAAAAGTATAACAAAGTGCCATAATTAATATTGACACACCACTAGGATTCATCTCCTGAAGGATACTAAAACGGCCCCACTGCTTAAGGCAGTGGGGCCGTTTTAGTTAGCCCCTCTACCCTGCATTAACGATAGCATTATACTTTCAAAGAGTAAGAAATTTGGCAACCCAACCGTAGAGTAAGCATGCCCAGGAAAGACCATGCCAGGATTTCTTACTACATTAACATCATTGTTCGAACATCCTTTGTCAATTTTAAATGATTGACGATGGGGTGTTGAGCAAATTCAACTCAGGTATTACTCACACACTAGTTTATTAAAAATGCTCAAATATCTACTCAGTGGCCTTCTTATGGCCATCCTTCCCCTTGCGCTCACTGCCCAGGATGTTAATGACGATTGTGCCAGCGCCATTGAAATTTTCATCGACATCAGTGTTCCATTCTCTACCATTAACGCCACTAACGCTGGCCCAATAGTAACGGGCTGTGGAAGCTTTACGCCAGCAGAGAATGATTCCATTCCCGCTGACATTTGGTTCTTCTTCACTTCTACCGAAAATGCCACCTATAGCTGGAGCAATTGCGGCTCCGGTTTTGACAGTCGTATGGCCGTCTACACTGGCACTGACGCCTGTGCTGTCACCAACGATGATCTCCTTCAGTGTAACGACGACGGAGCCGGTTGTGCCTTATCAGAGTCCATACTGGCCTTCACCGTAACAACGGGGACAACTTACGTCCTCCGCCTTGGTGGTTTTGCCAACGCCGACACCCCCGTAACCACAGGGGCAGGTACCGTAACACTAACCAAACTCAACGTTCCGGCCAACGATGCGTGTATTAACGCAACGCCCCTCAGCCTAGGCACTGGCCAACCGTTCACCACCACTAATGCAAC
Source organism: Neolewinella sp. (assembly GCA_047626445.1). Lineage (GTDB taxonomy): Bacteria > Bacteroidota > Bacteroidia > Chitinophagales > Saprospiraceae > Neolewinella. The sequence continues at coordinate 3,719 of JBLHRW010000367.1, read as the reverse complement.
AACGGATGGCCCAGACCACGATGGCGCCAGCCCTTGTTTCCAGTTTGGCCAGCTTTCGATTAACCGCGACATCTGGTACACCTTTACACCTGATTTTACCGGTACTGTGCAGTGGACAAACTGTGAAGACTCCAACTTCGACTCCCGTATGGGCGTTTACCAGCCTGGATCCGCCTGCCCTCCGCTACCGGAAGACCTCCTTGGTTGTAATGATGATGGCCCAGATTGCCCAACAAATACTTTCCGCTCCGATATGTTCTTCGACGTTACTGCGGGGGAAACCTACCTACTTCGTTTCGGTGGCTATGACGATGGCGAGCAGGGGATCGGTACTTTTGATCTGATCAACAACTCTCCTCCCGAACCTCCAGCTAACGACGATTGTGCTAATGCGATCGAAACCTTTATCCTGACGCCTGCAGAAGCGGATGATTTCGCAGATGCTCAAGGCGGTACGACAATCGGGGCTACTTCTGCCGACGAGAACTTCGTTGATCCTCCATGTCTCGAAGCCGAAGGCTTCAACCCGGGTGGTCTTTGGGGAGATGTTTGGTACACCGTCCAGACGCAGGGTAACGACTCTATCCAGATGCGTATCTTCTCCGATGGACAAGAGGCCGGCACCGATTTTTTCATGGATGCTTTCGCCAACTGTACCGACACCCTCGCTGCTCCGATTGCTGGAACCTGTTTCCGCATCGATGATGATGCTAATCTCGGCAGAAGAAGCACCATCACTGGTCTTCCTAGCGGTGAAAACATCACCATCTACGTCCGCGTTTCTTCCCGCCTGACTACTCAGATGCCCGGTAGCTTCGGTTTCCAACTCGTTGGCGCCATCTCTACCAGCACCCGTGCGGAGCTACGGGTAGAAGACCTCAAGCTGTACCCTAACCCGGTTAGCGAACAGCTGACGGTTAGCATGGTCCTCCCGGAAGGCACCAACCTTGAGGCACAGCTCTTCGATCTTCTGGGGCGTAACGTCCTTTCCCGCAACCTTGGCAACCTCCCCGGTGGCCCGCAGCAGTTCGACTTCAACACCAGCGACCTCGCAGCCGGCGTCTACTCCCTCCGTATCACGGACGGACATGCCAGCAAGGCGATCAAGTTTGTGAAGAACTAATCGACCTCGAGCGATTTGTTGCATCATAACAAAGCCCCGCTCCTTCGGCCGAAGGAGCGGGGCTTTGTTATGATTAGCCATGGGATCTACACCAGTCTTGGTTGGGCCCGTTGGCCGGACACTTACGGCTACTGAACCCAGATTACTAAATCTCCCCCTTGATCTTTTTCTGAACCACCTCCATCTTCGAGTTCACCCGCAGCTTCCGATAAATGTTCTTGATATGGTCGCGGACCGTCTCGATACTGATGTCAAGTCGTTCGCCGATTTCCCGGTAGCTGAGGTTATCGACCAGCCCCTGGACGATGTCCAATTGGCGAGCCGTAAGCTGCGTCGTTGGGTCCGAGCTACGTTTGATGCGCTGCTGGTTGTGATAAGCTACTACCTGTCGGGCAATGCTCGGGCTCATGTAGGAGCCCCCCCGGTGAACGGTATACACGGCATCGCGGATGATGTTGGGGTTCATCCGCTTTTTTGAAATATAGCCGAACGCTCCGGCCTGCAATGCTCGGAAGATGTTATCGGAGTCGTCGGAGTTAGTCAGCATAATGATGTCCAGCTCCGGCCACCGGTCAAGCAACCTGGGGATTCCCACGATGCCATTCATTCCCGGCAACATAATGTCCAGCAACAAGGTATTCAGCGGGCTACTCCCAGGTAGCCCCGCCAGAAAGTCCTCAACGCTGGTTGCCGCCATTTCCACCACTACGTCGCGGCTGGCTTCAAAGCACTCCTCGACGCTGGCGAGCATAATGGGTTCGTCTTCAATTATTCCTAAGTGGATCATAGTGGAAGGGTTGCAGGTTAGTCGCTGCGCTCCGTTGCGGGAGTTGCAGGTTGCAGGAGTTGCAAGTTACCGATCAGCAGGTATTAACTTCCTACTGTTGGCAAAAAACGATTTATCCGCAACGACAAAAGAGATTAACTGGTTATTCTTCCGTTTTAGTACGACCGGAACTTGCAACGTGTGCAACCTACAACCGGGCAAGGCGCTTCGCACCTTACCAGACCCCTTCCCGCGGCTCTTCCATTTGCCCGGTTTCCATCAACCGGTTCACTTTAGGTTGTAGGATCCAGATGCCGATAATCAGCAAGTAAGAGAGAATGGCATAGCCGGCAAATTCACCACCTTTCGCCGGCCGGCCGAGTTCGATGGATTTCAGCATTTTGCCCACATAGATGACGTTATAGATCTGGCAAGCGAAAGCGACAAAGCCAACCAGCAGGAAGCCACCAAAGTAGGTAAACACGGTCCTTATCATTTCCATTCCGTCTTCTCCTTGCGGCGGCCCGTTTTCTAGCCATCCTGGCAAGGAATCCGCGAACCAAATAAAGGTTTGATGCAGCCCGAAGGCCGTGAGTAGTAGAAAGAACCCAGACATGGCAAGCGTAACCTGGAACGTTTTCGGCTTGAGGTTAAAACCCTCGGTTACTCGATCATGCAGATCATTGCCCATCGTCCATAACCAGCCCAACTGGGTAAGTCCTCCAACTAACAAGACCAACATATAGCCGTAGAAGTAAGTGGCGTAATCGTAGAGATCAATTGGACCGAAATCCATATCATCCCCGTTAACCTGCATCTCAGCGGACCATTGCTGCAACTCGGCTCCGTATATCCCCTGAAACGTATAACTCAGGATTGTAGGTAGGGCGATCGGGATAAAAAGCACCCAATGTTTTGAGCGTAGAAAGAAGTCAGACATTTCCGTATTTTTACTAGGTGATTAAGGAATGGTGTATGCAATGGTCGGTTGAGGACGTCCCCGTCCGAAGTCATTGCGGGTCAAGCGATTCGGGTGAGGACACCCTCAACCAGCACTTGCCCGTCAATAATGGCTCAAACAGAAGATCAAATTAATACCTGGTCGGATAAAAGTCGGTTAATATTGACGAATAACTGAATTTAGTCGAGGTACTCGTACTTCAAGCGATCATTGTCGGCCAGTTAATCCTGCGAATAGATACGATGCACCCTACTTCCAATCCCCGTTAGGATTTCATATGGGATCGTCTTAGCTGCTGCCGCCAACAGTTCGATGGAATGGCCCGGACCGAAGATAGTCACCTCTGTACCGGCGGATACGTGGCCGGGTAGGTCAGTTACGTCGATGGTCGTCATATCCATACAGACGGTACCGATGATGGGGGCAAGGTGCTCCCCGATCCGAACGGAGAAATTACTTTCTCCGGCCAGGCGGGGTAATCCATCCGCATAGCCAAGCGGGAGTACGGCAATTCGGCTCGGCCGGCTGGGCCTTCCTTTTCTACCGTAGCCTATACTGTCTCCAGCCGGCCGGTCATACACCCGGGTAATGTGCGTCAGGAACTCCAGGGCAGGGCGTAGCTCCCCGCTGCGGGTCGCATCTCCGATCCCGTATAGCCCAATCCCCAGCCGGACCATTTCGTAGGCCCGGTCAGGAAAGCGGGATATCCCGTTGGAGTTAAGGACGTGCCGTGAAGGCAGGGAACGCACCATTGCCAAAATACGTGCGTAAGCCTCGTCAAAACCCGCCAGCTGTTGCCGGGTAAACCCATCGTGCGCAGGATCTTCAGCTGCCGCCAGGTGGGTAAAAACAGAAGCAATGGTTTCGCT
>JBLHRW010000366.1:0-4722 GCA_047626445.1 Neolewinella sp. | reverse complement strand
AAAGCCCCCGGCAGGGAGGTGTGACGGGAGGGTACGTAAATGCATCGTTTTAACTACTGGCTTGGCGTATTCTGAGGGCTAGAAAGCGGTGAGTGGAAAACTTATCAGACTGAACACCCTACCTTTAGACAAGGCACTGACAGAGGAGTCCCGTAACGATGTGTTACGTGACCAGAGGGTGTAAGGCAGCGGTCAAAGGTGGGGCAAAAACTAGTTGACGCAAGGGAAGAGAACGTGGAAGGAGCAGCCAGTCAACAACTGCAAGAACTCCGGTTTTAGGAACTCAACTGAAACCAAAAACCCTGCGGCTTAGATTACACTGTACTAGTGCTTTTTCAAGGTTGATTCTGGCACTTCGCATATAGACTTTCTAACGCCAAGCATCCCGTCATACCGCCCTGCCGGGGGCCTACTTTTCAGTGGGGCATTACCCAGTACCCAGGAGAGCAAAAAACCGTAGCGTGACTTGCCCTGTATATTGAACAGCCTACATTAAGGGACGCCGTATAAATAACTTACTGGTTTTTGACCTGACGCTTTTGTTCTCACTGTACTTACAAATCCTTTGCATAGCCTCAGTTACGGAAATGATTTTTAAGTGCGGTGAGGGCAAAATAAGGCGGTCAAAAGCCGTAAGTTATTAAATTGATGTTCCTAAAGCGTAAGCAATTACACCCTTTTGGCCAAAGGAAAAACGAATCGCGCACCTATTAAAATCAGCCCCATTAACCCAATCACCATCAGAGCACTCTTAAACAGAAAAGCTAGATTGGTATTGGAGACAATTGGTTGTGCAATAATTGGCGAAAGGAACTGCCCGATAAATAAACAAGCCGTCAGGATACCCATATTTTTTCCCCTGACTTGAGGGGGGCTGAGTTCCATCACCCAGAAACTGAGGTTAGCAATGAATAAACCTAAGCCAAGACCCGCGATAAAAACGGTGAGTAAAACCATCGAAAAGTCGCTGGCCATACCCGTACCGGAGTAGCCTACTCCCATTAATAACAGACCAGTTAAAGCCACTTTAACAAATGACATTTTTTGCTTTATGCTGGAATAAAATAAAGAAGACACCACCATGCCCAAAGCATTGACGGCCAAAGCATTTCCGGCATACGAAGGCTCGGTAATTCCAATGAATTTCAACAGAAAAGGCAGCTGCGTTGGAAAGAGGTAGAACAGCACCATAAAGAGTGTTCCAATCAGGAAAAGGACTTTCAGTAATGGTGGGGAAGCATCATTACTGTTTGCGGGATTGGCGGCGCCGGAATTTGGTTCTTTCAAAAAGAAAAAAGTCATCGGAATCAGCAATAAGGAAAACAAATAAATCAGGAAAGGAACGCGCCAATGGATTGTCGCCAGAAAACCGCCTAAACTCATAAAGAATACGCCGGCTAAGCCAATAAAAGCAGCCTGGTACCCAACGAATTTTTGGCGGGCTTCCCCTTCAAAATAATCGCCAACCAGGGTTATGGCAATGGTCATAATGATGCCAATACTCATGCCCAGCACTATTCTACTGGCGAGAATTAAGTATAAATCGTACAGAAAATAAGCCGAAGCACCACTAAGGGCATAGCCCGCCAAGCCCAAATAGAGCAGCTTTAAACGACCAAATTTATCGATGTACCTTCCCGCAAAGGGGGCAACCATCGCGATCATTAAAGCTGGAACAGCTAAAACGAGCTTAGCCAATAATTCGACGTTCGGAAAGTCTTGAAATTCGAGCGCGATAGCTGGCAAGCTGGGAGCAATGATGGCGGCAGCCATCATGGTCAGCATACTTAACAGTAGGAGCGTTAGTTTAAGTCCCTTCATATTATTTTATTGGTTACCAGTCATCAGTTGATAAAAGAGACAACTGATAACCGATAACTATTACATCATTCCCCCCGTTTTCAGCCAAGGGGCGCAAGCCTTCCCTAGTTTTTCTTCCGCAATCCGATCATATTCTGCCGATTCTTCTGCCGACAAGACATCTTTCCATATGCCGTTTTTGCCTTTATGGATGAACGTTCTGGCACCACCTCCCCAGAAAATGCCACCGAGAGGCACACTTGCTGGCCGTGGAGATGGATAGTGGTCAACACGGCCGGTAAGTTAAAAGAAAAACCCTGCCCCTAAGCTGTTCCAGGTATTATCCCCATCTCCGGTAAAGATGCTAAAGTTGATCGTCATGATCTTGAACGGGCTGATCCAGACGCCACCACCATAACCATGGTGCCATTTTTCAGAGCTTTCCCCTTCCACCCAGACGCGGCCAAGGTCAAATCCGCCCAGCACGCCCAGTGTGAATGGCAGGCTCCCGTTATCAGAATCGATCAGCCGGAGCCGCACGTCGTTGTTCAGGTAAAATGCGGAACCGCCGGAGAAGCGCTCCCGGCGGAAGCCGCGCAGGTTCGCCGCCGGGCCAAAGCCACCTAAGTTGGGCGCCTGAAAGTAAGTGTAATCATCGGTAAACACCTTATGGTAACCGATACGGTTGGCAATGACCAGCCTCCCCCGGCCATCGAGTGCCTGGGCCAGGCCCAGGCTGGCCTTTAGGTAGGGAAAGGCGTTGCTTTCGTTGCCCAGCGCGATGGTGTATCCAGCTACCAAGTCCAGCGTCATCCCTCGGGTCGGGCTGACCGGAGAGTTGCGGTTGTCGAAGGCGAAGCCTACTTTGAGATTCAGGAACTGTTCCCATTCGAAGGTTTCTGCGGGCAGGTCCTCCGCGATCTGATCGATGAAGCGGTCCTCCGTCCGCTCGGTACGGATGCCCAGGTATTCCGGTCCGGCAAACCAACGGCTGGCACTACTGAACCGGTTACCGAGCATTGGGGCAAACCGGGCAAATTGCTGCTGCACGCGGTGGAAATCCACCCCCTTCTCGCCTTCATCGTTTGTGGTTTCATTACCAATGCCGTAAAAATTAACGGCGTAGAGGCTATTGCTTATCTCTCCTTGCAACATCAGTTCTTTGTTCCCGAAAACGTCCGTCAATTCTCCGGTGTAGCTGAGTCTGCCGGCGTTAGTCCCCGACGCGAACTGAAAAGCAAGGCTGTGCTGCCCGGCGAAAGGAGCTTTCTTGAAGCCATAGTGCGTCAACCCCAGGGTGGTGCCGAGGAGTAAGCCGTTGTCCGGGTCGAAACCGATACCCGGCAGAATGGAAAAATTATTATAGTTCCGGTCCTGGCTACGGCGGCTATAGGTGTTAAATTTAGGATCGGCCGACCGGCGGTCAACAATTCCCCGGGCACCGTTCCACCTGGTCTTCTCCTCGTCGCCCACGAAATCGTAATAGCGCACCCTCCGCAAACTCGTTGGCGCGGTATCCGTCTGTACGACCTCGTCTTTGCCGTCGCCACCGACCAGGCGGATGGTTAATTTAGGGTGGTAAGGCCCGCTGAAGACGAAGAAATCATCGTCGGCCAGAGCGTACACGATAATCTCGTCCGTTTCCTTCGCTAGGAAGAGGCGTTCGTAGAATGGACGCTCATCGTCACGCTCCCCCGCCCCATTACTATCGAAAGCACGTACCAACACGTCACCACCTTCCCGGACGTCAAACTCGAAACGGTCTTTTTTATCCGTGCCAACAACATCGACTTCCCTGGCCCGGAATTCGTAGAGGTCCGTTATGATGTCGAGTAGGTTGTCACGCCGCTGGCGCAATGTGGCCGTTACTGTCTCCCCATCAAGTTCGTAGACCTCTTTCGGCCAGCTGGAGCGGAAGGCTTTTTCGATTACATCATCGGTCAGCGCCGCCTGAATGAGCCGCACTTCTCTCTCCCAGGTGGCCCGGTCGATGCCTGCCAGGAAGGTGGCGTCGAAGAAACGAGCGCCGTGGGTCGTCCACTGAATTTTGTTCGGGTCTGCTTCGAATGGAGCAAGCGGACGAATATCGGGTACCAGCACTCGGGCGGCTGCCAGCAGGAGGCCGTCGTAATGAGAGAATGCCTGATCGCGATCTCGGGGGATGGGCTGGTAGACCGTCCAGTCGTCCTCGTCTTTATGTACCGCCCAACGCCACTGATCGTCGTGGCGGTCCCAATCCCCGATAAGGACGTCGAATGCGCGGGCGCGCGCCATGGCGACCTTATCCAGTACTTTATCGTGGTGCTCCTGCATCTCTTCAAGCACATCGGGCGTACTGATGATGTCTTTCGCGTAGCCGAAGGAGGGATCGTCTTTCCACAAATCATCATCGGCCCGCTCTTCGACCAGGTAGGTTGCATTGCCGAAAGCTTTGTTGTAGCGTTCGAGGGCCGGTTGGGCCGGGACGTAGAATACCTCCGGATTGGCGTGGCTAACACCTACGGCTTCGGCCAGCCCAACGACGGGCAGCGCGGAAAGCGGATGGGAGGACGTAAAGGCGTCCGCCAGGATTTTCGTCACGGCGGTTGATTTACTGAGGGTATAGCCCACCGTAGCGGAAGGGTCTTTTTCCAGGGAGCGCATGCTGTACTGACGGCCATTCGGTGCCTCTAGCCGAAGGGAATGCGTCTGGTTACCTCCGCCCTGTTTAACCGGCACTACCCCCCCTTTGTATTTGTTCAGGTTAAGTACTGGCATATCCGTACTCAGCGAAAATGTAGAGCGGTAGTGGTCGCCCAAGATGAAGCGGCCGAACCCTCCCCGCTCATATTCCTGGTCCAGCATCCGCCGGTTCACCACCGTATCGCCGTTTTCATATACCGGAAACTCCGATAGTAAATCTTCCTTTGAATCAACCAACTG
>JBLHRW010000365.1:0-4740 GCA_047626445.1 Neolewinella sp. | reverse complement strand
CGCCGGCAGGCATGTAACGTCGTGAGATAACGGTTTTTACAATGCTAAAATCAAACTTTATAGGCCACTAGTCTACGCGAATAGTCGATGAGAATTAACCTACTCCGCAACAACAGTAAACGTATCTCGCACACTAGTTATCCCGGTAAATATCCCAAACCCATTGGCAATGTTCGTCCGGTTCTCCGTCAGCCCGCCGAGGCCATCGCCGGGGTCCTGGTAAAGCAGCACGTATTCCGGGTTGACGCGATAGATGATGATCTCGTGGCGGCCGAAGTAGTTGATCTCCCGCCGCACGTCGAGGCGGTAGGTCTGGTCGATAGCGGGAGCAGTTTGGATTTGCGGCAACGGTGGTCGGTCGGAGGCAGCGAACAGCTCGTTGATTATGTCAGGATCGTTTTCGATGTTGGTCACCTCCACGAAGTAGAAAGCACCGTCATCGCCCGTCCACGTTGCCTCGAAGGGGTCGGGCATGGTCTGGTTCTGTAAGTCGGTGAAGTCAATGATTCGTGTCCGACCTATGGACGTAGCCGATAATGTTAATCCCGTGGGAGGCGTAGGTACGAAAGTCTGGGCTGATACCTCCTTTCCATTATACATCAAAGAAAAAGCATAGGTCTGTTCTTCTTCGAAGAGCAGATCTGGGTTGTGGTAGTAATGCTCGTCGCCCTGAAAGAAAAGAGAATAGGTGTTGCCGTCTCCATCAGTAATTACCGGTTCGAGGTTGCTAAGACCGGGTAGTTCAGCTTCTGCGTTAAAGGGAATGACGCGGCTGATCTTGATCGAGTCAGCGGGTTGGCCACCGAAAAGGAAAGCCTCGACAACAATCTCATCGATGTCGGCCACCACAGTTGCTTCGTCATCACAGGCGTTAAGGAATAGTAAACTAAGCAGGAGGCCGGGTAAAAGTGTAGGAAATTTCATGTTGGTTGATTGTGGAATTGTAAGAGACGTGAGTATCTGGGTAGAAACAGCAGCGTTTTACCTACCTAATGGACCAGTTGAAGCCAAGGCTAGGTGTAAGCCCCAGTAAGTTCACGTTTGTCTCCAGTATCTGACCCTCCACTACGTCGTACTCTTTGTACCATACGTTCTTGCGGTTGTAAGCATTGAACAGGGAGAAGGAGGATTTTGCCCGTCCGCCCATGAAGCGCCCCATATCGTAGTTGACCGAAAGGTCCAGTCGGTGATAATCGGGTAAACGAAGAGAATTTTTGCTGCTGACGGCAAAGAGGTCCTGGGTGCCGCCGTCCAGAAGTTCCACGGTATAGGCACCAAGCGGGGCGGTGTACGGTTTCCCCGTCGCATAAATGAGCGTTGCGCCGAAGGATAACTTACTATTCTCCGGTTGGTAGAGGGCCACGATCTTTGCCTCATGGCTTACATCGTGGGAAGCAGGAAAAGCATCCTCGCCATAGGCCTCGAAATCGTATTCGACCCGCCCGAGGGTGTAGCTGATCCAGCCGGTGAGTGGTCCAGCTTTCTTTTGCAACAGAAATTCGAGGCCTTTACTGGTGCCGCTGCCGGAAAGGAAGCTTTCGCTGAAGTCCAAACTGGCGTTGCGCCCAAGGCCGGTGGAGGAAAAGCGGGTAGAGTATTCTGTGAGGTTGTCCAGGATCTTGTAATATCCCTCCACGTCGAAGAGCCAATCATTGGTTTCGTAGCTGGCGCCAAGAATAAATTGGTCGGAGCGACCAACCGGTACCCGTTCATCGTCGGCCAAAATCCAGAAGTCCCGGCTGCCCTGAGAGATGTCTTCCCGGATGATGCGGTTGGCGAACTGGTAGTAGCGGCCGGTCGCCGCTTTAAACTTTAAATGTTCATTTGGCAGGTACTGCATTTGAAGACGGGGTTCCGCGTAAACTTGCTGGGTTTGGTCAAAGTGCGAAACTCGTAGGCCAGGAACGATGATCAGCTTGTCCTGAATTGTGATGCGGTCTTGTAGGTAGAAACCTGAGATCAATCCTTGGTCGTCCCTCGCCAAAACAGAAGTGGTGTCATTTTGGAAGTAATCATACTTTATGTCCATGGCCGAAGCGAAGGCTCCGAAGCCCAGTTTATGGCCTTTACCGGCCTGCCATTCCCAGTCCCACTTGGCGGAAAGGTCAACCAAGTCATTCTCTTCCACCGTGCCGGTGCGGAGGCTGAGCGAGGAGGTGTCCGTTTCGATGTTAATGGTAGTTGTCCGGTCACGAAAACTGAAATAATTGGAGCGGGAGATCAGGGCGTTGCTGTACAGCTTATCGTTCCAGCGTCGGCTCCATTTTAGGCTCGCACCCGTATTTCCCCAGTCTGATAGGTCGACGACTGATCGTTCAAAATTGCTAGCCTCGTCACCTCCTGCGCCAGGGCGACCGCCACGCCTTCCGCCAAAGCCGAAGCCTGCGGCGTCGTTATCTGCGCTATTGTCAAGCTTGTCCTTCCCACTATAGGTGCTCAGCGAGAAAACATCCTTAGCTGTTCGGTAAGTCACCTTTCCGTTCAAATCGTAGAACCAGGAAGTCGGCTGAACTTCAGCAAAGCCACGCCGGAAGCCGGCCGTGGGAGTGTCTTCCTCCGTGCCGTCGTCTTCTTCCGTACCGGTTTCGCCACCATCGGATAGATTGAGCAGGTTATCGTACAGGCTACTCTGGAAGGATCGCCGTCCAGTTAGGATGATCGAGCCCTTTCCGCCAGCAAAGGGCGACTCTACAAATGCATTGGCGCTGAGTAAACTAAGACCGATGCCGGCATTGAATTCTTCCGTATTACCGTCCTTTCCCGTAATGTCGACAACACTAGACAGCCGGCCACCATATTTACTTTCAAAGCCGCCCTTGAAGAGTTGGACATCCTTAATCGCGTCACTGTTGAAGGCGCTGAAAAAGCCGAAAAGGTGATCGACCTGATACACTGTAAAGCCGTCGAAGAGTACCAGGTTCTGGTCGGGCGTTCCACCGCGGACATATAGGCCGGAGGAACTTTCGTTGGAGCCGCTCACGCCCGGTAGCAATTGCAATGACCGAAATATATCCCGTTGTCCAAGGCTTGGTATGGCCGTAAGCTGCGCAGGGTTAACCGCCAGCTGGCTGATGCCAGTGCTGGCTTTCATCATTTGGTCTTCCCGGTTGGCCGTAACGTTTACTTGCTGGAGCAACTGGCTGGTTGGGTTCATCCGAATCTCCAGGCCGTTAGTTGCTTGGTCTGGCTGCATACGGAAGAACGTGGTTTGATAGCCGAGATAATTCACTTGGAGCAAAACGGTATCGGTGGGGACCTTCAGCAGGGTGAAGTAACCATCAACGTTGCTCGTCGTTGCTAGGGAGGTGCCTTTAACGGCGATAGTGGTGAAGGGCAGGCGCTCGCCGGAAACAGCATCTTTGATGGTGCCAGATAGGTTGAAGTCCGTCCGTTCGGGCATAGCCGTAGAGGCTAGGGTGGCAGGGGGGGCTTCTGTAGCAGCGCTTTGTTTAAAAACGGTCACCCGGTTGGGTTCTTCTAAAGCAAAGTCTAAGCCAGTATCAAATAGTAACAAGGGCATTGCCTCGATCAGGGGCATTTTTGAGAGGTATACATTCACGACCACTCCCTTAGTGTCTGCCTTGTCATAGTCGAAGACGAGGCGGTAGGCGATCTTGAGGTTGAACAGCGCCAGGTCGAGCGATTTGTTCTTGAAACTCCCCGCTACTTTCTTTGTGGCTAATTGTTGGGCATTCATCCCTGCACTGCATAGTAGGAGGGCAGCAAAAAAGGTCAAGGCTCTTATCATGTTTGTTAGGTTGGTCGTGGTAAAGGAGATACGGATTCCTGGTATGGTTGGCCACTATTGTATCACCCGTTTAAGATTCTCCGAGGGCTGATGCCTGGTCCAGGAGGGGGCAGAATGGGGGAGGAGGCGCGGCCGCAGGTGCAAAAAGAGCGACTAAAAAGCAGGGTGGGGGGGGCTGGTCGCCTGAGCCCGAGAAGCCGTTTTTTTTAGCGGGCAGACCAATTACAAGCCAAGTGGTTGATGCCCAGTGGTCCCGGGCATTCGCCTTTTTCACTAACCGGCCTTCTTGTACTTGCGGACACGTTAAGTGGCCCAAATCCTTCGCCCGGAACCCCTGAATTATCAATTAGTTTTGGCTGTTATCCAACCGTAAAAATTTTCGGACATGTCTGTGCCTGGATTATTGCCAAGAACGTTATTAGAATTATGGAGCCTCTCGGTACCACGTGCACGGCTTTCCCCAACAGCAGCTTCCTTTAACTGGTCACCATCAAAAAAAACGGCTTCCAGGATCAAAAAAAATATTCTCACAAGCCTTTGATAGTTAGTCTTTTGCTGTCCACTATGAAAATACCTTGCGTTCTTTTTCAAAAATACTTACCAAAAGCTTTCGCAATTGAAATAGAGCGCGTAAATTTGCATCCGCTTAGGGAAGGAACGATGGCAACATCGCAACTTCTTACCAACGAAATGTCGTTGGAAGCTTATCTGAGGTTGACTACAAATGCGCTTTGTAGTTTATCAGATAGTCACCTGGAGACGTGGGTGAGTGGCTGAAACCACCGGTTTGCTAAATCGACGTACTCTACAAGGGTACCGCGGGTTCGAATCCCGCCGTCTCCGCCATTAATTTTAGAACACTCTTGCAGTGTTCCTCGGGGTATAGCGCAGTCCGGTTAGCGTACCTGTTTTGGGAACAGGAGGCCCCAGGTTCGAATCCTGGTACCCCGACGATTAAAAGGTCATCAACTTCATTGTTGATGGCCTTTTTT
>JBLHRW010000364.1:0-4749 GCA_047626445.1 Neolewinella sp. | reverse complement strand
AGAAGCATGGCACCAGACTCCGGCGCGAGTTTTTTTCTTTTAGGCTTTTGGGGCTTCGTTAAACGATCAGCCACCAGCACAGCCACAGAGTTTTGCTACTTTTGCGCTTCAAAAGTAGGCCGCCGGCCGGCAGGCAGGTGTGGCGGGATATCATGTAAGGTGTAGGAAGTCTTTTGAGCGCTAAAAACCGTCGGGGAGAATCCCTATCAGACGGAACACCCTACCTCTAAGCACCCCCCTTAACCTTAACTCGTAAAGCCCCAACCCCCTTCTTCCAAAGCTCCTGATTCAGCTTTCCAACTTCCTCATTCAGCAGCAAGCGCGCCGCCTGCTCATGCTTAGCCCAAATCACGTCCAGCTCCTCCAACCGATCTCGTGAAGGCTGGGTAATCACCGGCTGGTCATGGTCACTCTGGTTTTTCAGGAAGATGTAGTCGGCCGTAAAGCCATTAACGTAGTTCTCGACATCATCGTAAGCTTTGGCCTTCCGCTGTACCATGGTAGCATCCCAAGCCTTGAGTTTTTTGAGTAGGGTAGTGGCCTCTGCTCGTAGTGCTTCATTGGCTTCCGTTTTGGGCATGCCCTTAATGATGCCTTCCAACTGTTCCGTCGTAGTGTTCATATTGTTGACCATGTCGTGCATGGTATTGAGTTCGGCGGCCATCTTTTTCAGGTAGTCATCGTAAGCAGCGTAGGTTGCTGCAGAATGGTCCAATGCCGGATTGGGAAGCACGTTAACTTCCGTTTCCGAAGCAGCGTCACCCCGACGGAAATGTAAGGTGTATTTCCCCGGTGGCACTTTATGTCCCCGGAAACTTGCTTCGATGTAGATGCCAGGCACGCCACGCAGCGACTCATGCCGTAGGTCCCAGACGAAGCGGTTCAGCCCCGGCTTCGCCGGGAGGGCCGATTCCGGCGAAGGACCACCATCCCATTTTTCGAAATCAGCTTTAGTGGAGGTGTAAGTCCGTACAATCTCTCCAGCGCTGTTCTTGATGTCCAGCACCAACTCCGTGCTGTCCTTTCCTTCCGGAATATGGTAATAGGTCACCACGCCAGCCGCCGGATTAACCCCTTTGAACGCGTTCATACCATCAAAATCGTCGGTGTTGCCATCTAGCGGACTGTAACTGCTTACGCGGAGCACGTCTTCTGGCTGGTAGGCATGCAGGGCCTTACGCTCCGGCTGGTATTGACGGATCAACGGAACGTCGTCCATCACCCAGAAGCCCCGGCCACCAGTCGCAATAACGAGGTCGTCGTGCCGAACGATGAGGTCAGTAATTGGCGTCACCGGCAGGTTGAGTTGTAGCGAAGACCAGTTCGACCCATCGTCCCAGGATACGTAGAGTCCTGTTTCGGTACCGGCAAAGAGCAGGCCCTTTTGTTCTTCATCTTCCCGGATTACCCGAGTGAAAGCGCCTTCAGGAATTCCCTTGCTGATGTTGGTCCACGTCTTTCCGTAGTTGCGGGTAACGTACAGCATCGGCGTATGATCGTTGAACTTATAGCGGGTAGCGGCGATGTAGGCCGTAGCCGGATCGTGCGGGGAAACGTCAATAGAATTCACCAGGCATTCCGGCATATCCTTTGGGGTTACGTTCTGCCAGCTTTTAGTCCCGTCGCGGGTAACGTGGACGAGGCCGTCGTCGCTCGCCGTCCAGATGACTCCTGCCTCGTGTGGAGACTCGATGACGTAGCTGATGGTACCGTAGTTTTCGGCACCAACGGCTTCGTTGGTGTAGGGGCCACCGCCGTTACCCTGATATTCATCTTGATTGCGGGTAAGGTCAGGGGAAACCTCCTCCCAGGTTACGCCCATGTCTCTTGTGCGCAACAGATACTGCGCAGCGTGGAAGTAAGTATTCTGCTCGTGCTTTGACCAGATGATCGGCGCGTTCCAATTATACAGGTACTTCATCTTGCGGGCTTCCAGCCCGAGGTACTGCACGGGGGCAGCCATGACGTTGGTACTGGTCTTAGTCTCGGTGTCCAGCACCTCAATGGTGCCCAGGTAGCTGCCGCCTAAAACATAGCGCGCATCATCAGGGTCGAAGGCCAGGAAAGCACTCTCTCCGCCGGCCGAGGCGTCCCAACTCCGGAAGCCTATCCCACCGCTATTCAGCTCCCGGCTGGCAATGCGCACGGAAGTATTGTCCTGCTGACCGCCATAAACCCGGTAAGGGAAAGCATTGTCGACATTAACCCGGTAGAACTGTGCGGTCGACATATTGTCTTGCCGCGACCAGCTGTCGCCTCGGTTGAACGTAATGGCTGCGCCACCATCATTGGATACAACCATGTTCTTCGGGTTGGCGGGGTTAATCCACAGGTCGTGGTAATCGCCGTGGGTGCCGCCCATCACTTCCCAGTTTTTACCACCGTCGATAGACCGCAGCATCGGAGCACTGAGCACATAGACCATGTGCTCGTTTTGAGGATCCGCAAAGACCTCCGTGTAGTACCAGGCCCGCTGAATCAATCGGTGGTCACCGCTTATCCGACTCCAGCTTTTGCCGGCGTTATTGGAAACGAAGAGACCGCCTTTTTCCTTTTCGGAATCACTTTCGATCAGGGCGTACACCTTATCCGGGTTGCTCTGGGCAACGGAGATGGCCATCTTTCCAAGTTCCTTGGGAAGTCCTTCCTGAATGGTATTCCAGGTTTCTCCACCGTCTACACTTTTGTAAACGCCACTGCCTGCACCACCACTGATGACTTTCCAGGGGCGACGACCGTATTCCCACATCGTAGCATACATGATCAGCGGGTTACTATGGTTAATCGCCAGCTCAGAACAGCCCGTTCTGTTGTTAACATAAAGCACCTTATTCCAGGTAGCGCCACCATCCGTACTCTTGAAAATGCCACGTTCTTCCGTGTCGCCATAGAGCGCGCCCTGGGCGGCAACGAAAACGATGTTCGGGTCGCGGGGATGGATGATGATGCGGGCGATGTGGCCGGTGCCTTCCAGGCCTACCTTCTTCCAGGTCTTACCGGCGTCGGTAGATTTATAGACGCCATCTCCGGAGGACGTCATAACGCCACGAACGGCATGCTCTCCTGTGCCACAAAAGACAATGTTAGGGTCCGTCGATGCTACCGCAAGTGCGCCGATGGAACTGCTGCCGAAGAAGCCGTCGGAGATGTTTTTCCAGTGCTGTCCCGCGTCGTCCGTTTTCCAGACGCCGCCACCGGTGTTGCCCATGTAATAGGTCATCGGGTCGCCGATAACGCCGGAGGCGGTGTTGGCCCGTCCGCCGCGGAAAGGGCCTATGCTGCGCATTTTTACTGCGCTTAGGGGATCGGGTGTTTTTTCGATTTCCTGAGCGCCCAAAGGCAGGGTGAATACACAGAAAAATAGGAGTAGTAAACGGTATAACATGGGTCTGAATGGTTAGTCGGGGTGAAAATAGGCAAAGTGCATCAGATGGGCGCGGCCGCAGGTGCAAGAACCGGTAGAGGGCTTCCAGCCCGAACCTGCAAAAGGGAGCATAGCGACTTTGTGCAGTGTGGCATCTTCCTTGCTTTAAAACCATTCTTCTGCACCTGCGGCCGCGCCTGATTCTAGTCAAAAAGGAGAATATTAAGCGCTGTGCCCCCGCTGCGCTGCTCTCTGTGAGAACAAATGGGACGGTGGTTTCCAGCCCGAGAGCGAACGGCCTCTTGAGGCTCCCGGAGCTGGTGACAGCGGTAGCTAACTCGCGTTGCACCGGGCAAAATCGCTACGCTCCCTTGCCCGGTTCGGACTTCAAGTCCTCCACCTTCACCCATGCATATGATAGATCAACCGGTTAATCAAGCGGTCAGCAACGCAATAAATGACCGCTAGATAAATGTAACTATCGTTGGATAAAGGGTTTTAGGAAGGCGCTTACTGGTACCTAAAGTACGGAAGTTCGCAATCTTACGGTATTTCCCAATCCAATGATTGGCGATAACCTTTCCGTTCGTTTGCCCGTAGGCACAGGCAAAACGCAGCTGCGTCTTTTATCATTGACTGGTCGTGTAATTATCCGGGCAGAAATGAATGGGCCAGCCACGGAGTTAGGGCTGCCTGGTCTTAGTAAAGGGAGAAGGCTAAGAAGAAATTGAGGGGATTTAGGATTGAATAACTCTTATCGTACCACCACCGTTGATACATAAACCTTCCCAGATGCCAGCACCCGAATAAGGTAGGCTCCTGCAGGTTGTCCGCTAAGATCTAGGGATTGGTCCGTGGTTGGCAACGCTAATATTCTTCCACTAAGGTCATAAGCCCCAACAATCCGGGCCGGGCCGGTCAATCTTAGAATACCTGAAGTTGGATTCGGAAACAACTTGACACCCAGTTGTGCCAACTCCCGGACATCGCTCAAAACATCAATGATGACTTCCTGGCGAAGGGTATCCGTACAAGGCCCATTTATGGCTACATAGGTAACCTCATAAGTCCCCGTTGCGGCATAAGTATGGGTAGGCTCCGCCAGCATACTCATACTGTCATCGCCGAAGCTCCAGTAATGCTCCGTGGCATTGAGGGACAAGTTAGCAAAGGTGACTGTGGAGGTATCTACAGTTGATGAAATTGCCGCTTCTGGCTGTGCAAAAACACGCACTGGAATCGTGCGAATGGTGTCATTGCCTAAAGCGCCAAACAGCGTAAGGGTAATCTCATAAATCCCTGGTTCAGGGTAGGTGACTTCCAGATTAGCTTCCTGGGAGGTCTCCGGGCTACCGCCCGGAAAGTTCCAACGCCGGTCATCATAA
>JBLHRW010000363.1:0-4773 GCA_047626445.1 Neolewinella sp. | reverse complement strand
GCCGGGAGAGACTAAGGTTTGGTAAGACTGTCATGCGGTAAAAGAGGTTGTTGCGAACCTTTTTTACCGCTACCGTCTTTAACTTTATAGCAAATCTGACCAACTATGGTAAATCAGCGGCCGGTTGATGCAATTATTAAGTTTATTACATCCTTCTCTTCTCCGGAAGAGGTTTTGGTATTTAAACCTTCTACTGAAATTCAGGAGCGACTCACGGAGTTGCTTTACGAGCAAAATTTACGTCACTTAACTCCTGAGGAGCACCGTGAATTAGACTATTTTATGATTGTCGAGCACATAATGTGTACGGCGCGATTTGAGGCACAAGAGCGGCTTGCAGCATGAATTGCCTGATCGAACGTCAACGGATTATCCAACTTAAGAATTGAGGGTTTTCATTGCATTTCTTGCATTATCTTTTAGCGGGCATATTGCTTGCCAATCCCGCCACGTCCACACCCATCCCGCCATGGGCACCGAATTTCGCATCACCATCTCGGCGACCGACACGAATGGTATGGCGGCGGCGGTTAGGCAATCTTTTGCCCGCATTGATGCCTTGGAGCAAAGCATGTCTGATTATCGCGCCGACAGTGAATTGAACCAGCTTTGTGGCAGCACCAGGTGGCAGACGGTTTCTCCTGACTTGTATAAGGTGCTACGGTTTAGTCGGGAATTGGCCAAACAGAGCGAAGGAGCTTTTGACCCTACCATCGGGCCGCTATCCAAATTGTGGCGTCGGGCGTTTCGCCAGCAGCAATTTCCAGACCAGGAAGATATTTTGGCGGCGCGGGCGCGGGTGCGATGGAAGGGTTTAAAAACAGGCAGGCAGGGGCAGGTGCGGTTGCGGCGTGAAAATATGCAGCTTGATCTGGGCGGTGTCGCTAAAGGGTATGCACTGGATGTGGTAGGGGCAATACTTCGAGACGCCGGCTTCCCGGCCTTCATCGTGGATGGGGGAGGGGACTTGCTGCTCGGCGACCCTCCGGTGGGTGAAGCAGGTTGGACCGTCTTCAACTCTGCTATGATCGACCTATCTGTCAAATGGTGTAACATCGCTATTGCTACTTCGGGAGATACTTATCAATACCTGGATTCGGAAGGTATTCGTTACAGCCACATCATCGACCCCCGTACCGGGTTAGGAACGATAAACGAATGGGAAGTGACGGTAATCGGGCCGGCAGCCATGGTGGCCGACGCGCTGGCGTCAACGGTTTGTGTATCCGGAGCAGCAGTATTCTCTTACTATCCGGAATATGATAGGACGATAATGGTACACTAAAGGGCCGGAGGTCCGTCTCTCCTAGCGAGGGGATTCATCCCCTCGTATTCGTTGGTGAAGGGCAGTGAAGCGAGGGCAAGCTGCAAATCGGACAGTTATTGCATTGACGTTCCTAAAGCCGAAAGACCATCCCCGCACCCAAATGCAGCGATTGGTATCCGTGCTTCCCGCTTTCCGGAGAAAGCATCGCCTTTTTCTCCGTACTCCGGTTATAATCAGCCTCCAGGCGGAACTGCAGCGTTTCGCCTAAATTGATGCCCAGGCCCACGCCACCGGTGTACCCCAAATGGAAACGGGGGAAAGCATAGGTCGTCATGTCCAATTTAGTGGTCATCAACTGAAAGTTCATGGACGAAGCAGAGCGGGAGCGAATACTGCCAGTCAGGGCGTAGCCAGCCGTAACGCCTCCCCAACCATAGACCTCTAACCGGTCTTGTGCCAGTAGAAGCTTGAATTTAAGCGCAAGTGGCACTTCAAGGTAGTTGGTCCGTATCTGCGCTTCGTAGTCAAGTGGAAGGCAGGTGTCTAACAGCTTATGTATGGACCCTTGCTGAAGAGTAGTACCTCGCTGGGTTTGTTGAATGCCGGAGCGTAAGCTTATCCTATAGGTAATGTCTTGTTCTACCACCAGCCCAAAGGTGGTGCCCGCTACTCGGGTATGCTTCCCGATATTAGCGGGCAAGGCGTCGTACTGAGACGAAAGAGAAGAACTTCCGGTAAGTACTCGAAATCCAACGGTTGTTTGGGCCGTCAGGCAGGAAAGGAAGAGCGTGAAAACGCAGATAAGGACCGTTGATGGAGTGTACATGATGGGGTGTTATGGGTGAAAAGGGTAGGGTGGTAATTAGCTTAAATGAAAAGGACGAAATACAAATACTGTCTTTGTAATAAAACCATAGGGCAATATTCATGCAGGCTTCGCAAGGGAGCCAATTGATTATTAAGGCAGACATTATTTCTTCAATTCCTATTTCATTGAGCAGAGAGAGAAGCTCGTTTGCTCCACCTCTGCTAATGATTAGTGTTGTAAAGCGGGAAAGGTTACCCCCCGTTAACCGTAATAAATAAGTCAGGCTACCTCAACAACAACAAGTAGACCGAGAGAAGCTGGAAATCGCTGCATCCAGCTTATAAAGCAGCGTATTATTTGCTACTTTTAACCGACTAAGGACGGCTCCTGCATCCTCGCCTTTAAAAACATCTAGCGAATTTTCGCTAAATTTATCTCCCTCCCCTTGACGAACTGATGCACAACCCGTAACTTCGCAGCGAATTTTCGCTAAAACAACCCAAATCCCATAACCATGTCTGCAGTTCTGGAAGAACAAAAAGTACTTAAAGGCGGTGAGTTTCTCATCGCTGAGACCAACCCCTTGGCCATCTTCACCCCGGAAGACTTCAATGAAGAACAGCAGATGGTGAAGAAGATGGTGCAAGATTTCATTGATCAGGAAATCGTACCTAACCTCGATAAAATCGAGAAGAAGGAGGATATGATTGCCGTTAAGCTACTCGATCAGATGGCTGAACTGGGCCTGCTCGGCACCCACATGCCCGAAGCATTTGGTGGCATGGAAATGGATACCAACACTAATACCCTGATCTGCGACGTGTTGGGTGGTAGCTCTGGCTCCTTTACCGTTTCTTTTGCGGCACATACTGGCATCGGTATGCTACCGATCCTTTACTACGGTACCGAGAAGCAGAAGGAAGAATGGCTTCCCCGCCTGATTTCTGGCGAACTGAAAGCCGCTTACTGTCTTACCGAACCAAGCTCCGGATCTGACGCTACCGGCGCTAAGATGACGGCCATGCGCGACGGCGACGAGTGGGTACTCAACGGCCAGAAGATGTGGATTTCCAACGCCGGCTTCGCCGACGTATTCGTCGTCTTCGCTCAGGCCAACGGTGATGAATTCACCGGCTTCATCGTTCCTCGCCACCTACCCGGAATTACCCTGGGCGCGGAGGAAGAAAAACTCGGCATCAAAGGGAGTTCCACCCGCCAGGTGTTTTTTGAGAACGTCCGGATCCCTGCCGACAGCTTCCTGGGAGAAATTGGCAAGGGCCACCTGATCGCCTTCAACGTCCTCAACGTCGGCCGCTTCAAGCTGCACGCCCTCAGCATCGGCGGTAGCCGCCGGGCCCTCACGATTGGCATCAACTACGCCAACGAGC
This sequence comes from Neolewinella sp., assembly GCA_047626445.1. Lineage (GTDB taxonomy): Bacteria > Bacteroidota > Bacteroidia > Chitinophagales > Saprospiraceae > Neolewinella. The sequence continues at coordinate 1,310 of JBLHRW010000363.1, read as the reverse complement.
GTATCCAGTTCGGTCAGGCCATTGCCAACTTCGGTGCCATGAAGTACAAGATCGCCGAAATCGCCATCCAGGTCTTCACCGGAGAAAGTGCGCTGTACCGCGTCAGCCAGCAGATCCAGGACATGAACACCGCCCTGAAGGGGGAGGGCAAAACCTACGCCGAAGCCAAACGCCTCAGCGCCGAGGAATACGCCATCGAATGCGCCCTGCTTAAATTCATCGGCTCCGAAATTTTGGATTATACGGTCGACGAAGTCCTCCAGATTCACGGCGGTATGGGCTACAGCGAAGAAACCATGGCCCCGCGGATGTACCGCGATGCGCGCATCAACCGCATCTACGAAGGCACCAACGAGATCAACCGCCTACTCAGCGTAGATATGCTGCTGCGCCGGGCGATGAAGGGCGCGATCGACATCGTCGGCCCCGCATGGAACGTCCAGAAAGAACTGGCTACTCCGGTAGACCACAGTATCCCTGAAGGCTACTACGGCGCCGAGGTCAAGGCCGTCGGCGGTTTCAAGAAAGCCATCCTGATGGTCGTCGGCGCTGCCGCCAAAGCCCAGATGGACGGCAAGCTCAACCTCAAAGAAGAGCAGGAGATCATCATGAACGTGGCCGATATGCTGGCCGATCTTCTCAACGCTGAATCCACCCTGCTCCGCCTGCAAAAGCTGCGGATAACCGGCAAGGCCACCCAGCCCCAGGAAGTGCTCGACGCCGTCCTCAAAGTCTTCGTCCACGACGCCAACGCCCGCATCGCCAAGAACGGCATCGACGCCGTGGCCGGCTTCACCGAAGGCGAACTGCTGACCACCTTTGTCAGCGGCATCCGCCGATTCACCAGCTACCCACCACAGAACGTGAAGGCGTTCCGCCGAGTAGTTGCCGAGCATTGCATTGCGGCTAATCAGTACGCACTGTAGATCCGGCTACCCAGCCTTCAGGCTGGATTAAAGCCCCTTGGCATAAGGCGGGGCATCACGTTTTAGAGAAAGCCCCTCCATCGGTCAGATGGAGGGGCTTTGTGCTTGTCGCAGAGCGACTTCTCTATAGTGGTTGCCGGGAACAAGGAGGTACGATGCAGTCCCAGGTAACTAAAACTAATAACACGGTGTAACGACGCGCAACATCGTTTGATAAAGAAACTTATTAGTATTAACCATTTATACGGCGTCCCTATGCATAGTAGTTTAATTTCACTGCTTCCTAATCGGTAATCCAGCCGTACTCGGCGGCCACCCCGCCCCATTATCCATCCACAGCTCGAAGCGCATACAACTGAATAAATCAGTAGTGGAAAGCGGGCA
>JBLHRW010000362.1:0-4780 GCA_047626445.1 Neolewinella sp. | reverse complement strand
TAAAAAAATAGCTACTAGTACAACGATTACCCCACTCATTTCATGCGGCGGCAAACATCCTTTACCCTATTTATAAATCTATCCCTTCATAAGTCATCTTAAAACTACAAGTGCCACATCAGTGCCTTTTCCCAACGTTGGTAAGCTGCTTCCAGTTCCTGCCTATTGTTACCTGGTTCCACCGAGGCCAGGACCTCTTGTTTGCCTACCGCAGCTTCCAGATTGTCTGCCAACCCGACGGCAACGCCGGCGGCCAGGGCAGCGCCTACGGCACCGGTCGTATTGTGGACTTCAATCGTCGCACCGGTCAGCGTAGCAATGGTGGAGCTAAAGACGTCGCTTTGGAACAGGTTATCGTTTCCGACCCGGATTTTACTCAGGTCTACCCCAAGTTCTTTGAGCACTTTCATTCCGTACACAAAGGCGAAGGCGATGCCTTCCAAGCCTGCGCGGACGACGTGGGTATTATCGTGTCGGTTAAGGTCGAGGCCCAGCAGGTGGGCACCTACGTTTTTATTACCCAGCATCCGCTCTGGCCCGTTACCGAAAGGCAGAAAATGCAGGCCTTCACAGCCGACGGGGACTACTGCCGCCATTGCTTCCATCTCCCCGTAGCTGAGGCTTGCACCGCCCACCAGGTTCCTCACCCAGCGGTGCAGGACACCCGCCCCGTTGATGCACAGCAGTACACCGATCCGGGGGGCGGCACCTTCGTGGTTTACGTGGGCGAAGGAGTTGACCCGTTGGCCGGGGTCAAAGGCTAGCTGGTCGGTTACGCCGTACACCACGCCGGAGGTTCCGCCGGTGGCGGCCACTTCGCCGGGAGCGAGGACGTTGAGGCTGAGTGCGTTGTTGGGCTGGTCGCCGGCGCGGTAGCCGACAACTGTGCCGGCTTGGAGGCCAAGTTCGGCGGCAGCGGCAGCGGTAAGTACGCCCTGCTTGCCTACGGCCGGAACCAGTGGCGGTATTTTGCTGCGATCCAGTCCCATCTCCTCCAGCACGAGGTCCGCCAGTTGATTCGTTGAAAAATTCCAGAATACGCCTTCGCTGAGGCCGGTTACGGTGGTGGTGGCTTCGCCGGTCAGGCGCAGCGCAATGTAATCGCCAGGCAGCATGGCGTATTTGGCCCGGGCGTAGTTTTCCGGTTCGTTGTCGGCCACCCACTTCAGCTTAGCGGCAGTAAAATTACCGGGGCTGTTGAGGCAGTGGGTCAGGCAGGTTTTGGCACCGATGCCGTTGAAGGCTTTGTCTCCGGTGGCGACGGCGCGGCCGTCGCACCAAATGATGCTGGGGCGAACGGTCTGGTGGTCAGCGTCTACCAAGACCAGGCCGTGCATTTGGTAGCCGATCCCCACTGCTTTAATGTCCTTACTTTGCACCTGCGTGCGCGCCAAAATATCCTGCGTTGCCGCTACCACATATTTGTACCAGTCTTCCGGGTTTTGCTCCGCCCAGCCGGGTTCGGGGGCATCCATTCCCATCTCGGTATCGGGGGCAGTTACCCGGGCCAGCACCTTGCCCGTTTTTGCTTCCACCAGGGCCGCTTTTACTGAAGAGGAGCCGATGTCGTAGCCAATGGTGTACACGGAGTGAATAATTGAATGAGCGAATAAGCCGAAGATAGGCACTCCTTTTGAAGGATTATTTGTGCAATCGATTCCGGTGATTATTTTCTTCCTTTTTAATTTCAGCGCAGAGAATTACGAAATTAGAGGTTTGAGATGAGATTGTTATTGGGGATGGTTCATCGATCTGAAAGTTTCTCAGACAGGTGGGACATCCGCAATGCGTGGTTGAACGGTTTCTCCGCACGTACAAAAGCGAAGTGTGCTGATTAATCTGGAATTTGTGTTAATCGCTCTTGCTTTTTTTTGAATAAACTTGAGCGATCCACTTAATCCCCAAGGCTATGGCTGATTTGGTTTATGTACCTTTACACCAATACATAATGCATTTCTTTTCCTCAGGACGACCCCGATAAAAGTTGCTTTACATATTACTTTTTTTTTGTAGCGAACGAGTTAAATCATGAAAAATAGAAAAACCAACCAATACCAGCACATCTTGCTTTTATTGCCATTCCTAATGCTTGTCATGTCGTTCACAAGTCCGAACACAGACGGCGTCGAACTTGACACCAATGGTGACGGGACCATAAACATCCTGGTGATCGGCACCAATAATTCGATTAATGGAGGGGAGGCTTTTTCTCCTAACCAGATTGCGGCAGAATTACAGAACATCCTATCTGCTGATCCGGCTATCTCGCTCGGGGTGAATGTGGTTGCCGAGGATATTTATAGGAGTGAGCTCGTCACCTTCGGTTTAGGAGGAGGCGGAACGGAGTATACCATTACCTTTTACAGTCATTCGCTGGCACAATATTACTATTGGCCTGAAGGTCTTGATGCTCGAATGGACAATCTGAGTGGCAACGGTGGCGTCGACTGGGACCATGTCGTCATCGGTGCAGATCCCCATATTATCTCTACGACACCCGGTTACTACTCATTAGGCGTCAATAAGGTTGCGGCGAAAGTCGCAGAAGGTGGCGCCCAACCACATTTGCTAATGATGTGGCCTAAAAGTGAATCATCGGAGCCTTCTATTACGCACTTCGAAGAGTTCACTTACCGTACTGCTGACGGGGCGAAGGTTGCGCTATCGGCTATTCCTGCAGGCCTTGCTTGGGAGGCATTGCCAGCCGACAAAAAGGACATTGCAAGCGTGCATCCAACACCGAACGGCGCTTATGTAACTGCAGCAACCATCTACTCTCATATCTGTGGTACCAATGCCTCCTCGTCGGCTTACGTCTACGATAATGATTTGGCGGACGTGGCCTTGTCAACCGTAACCACTGAGCTAAATGAAGTCCATTATTCAGGTCCTCGCACGTTCCTATCTCCCTTCAAGAGTTGTGACGTCAACGATCAGGTCATCAACTACAACCAGACGGGTTCAAGTTCTGAGGCTGGCATCCGGGGCGGTTTGAACTGGGTATTCGATCAGGCACCAGAGACGCTCCAGAACGGGGGGACTTCTCCCATCAACTTCAACTACGGGCGAGCGAATTCGAATTTTGAGCCTAGCAAACGGTATAATATCAATCCGGCCTTGTTTGACTTCTCTTTTGGGTTCCCCATGCAGGACCATGGGAATCATGGGAACGTTTCGATGTTGTATGGTTTGGATAAACGAAACTTCGGCACCATCAATGATACCGACTTAGGCACTGCCCGATTCATGGTTCAACAGGCTGAATTACCCTACGCGCGAGCCATTCCAATACGGACACTGTTTGCACAAATGCGAGAGGTTACCCCAACACAATCGGCCTACAGAGATTCCTGGCACATGCACCGTGATCTTGACAAAGCGATAGGCGGTTACATGTACACTTTACTCACGGGCAATTGCGCTGTGGGGGTAGAACCTACAGATCAGAATTCGGCCGAATGGCGTACGTGGATGGCGCACAAAATTGGTTATGAAACCGCTTGGACCCTCATGTACTTAGATGGAACCCCTCCGTGCGGCTTAGTTTCGCTACCCATTGAACTACTAAGCTTTACCGTTAGCCCGAAGAAAAATAAAACGGCGGTTTTGAAATGGATCACCGCTACTGAAGAACAAAATGAAGGCTTTCATATCGAGCGAAGTTCAGCGAGTATGCATTGGAACGATGTTGGTTTCATGCCTGGCCAGGGTACTTCATTGGAGCAACAAGCCTATCAGTTTGAAGACGAGAACATCGAGCCCGGTCTTTATTATTACCGCTTACGCCAGGTTGACCTGGACGGAGCGTACACTTATTCCCCCGTCAGAAGCATTGCGATTACCTCAATAGCTAATCCATTTAGTATTCGTGTGTTCCCCAATCCTGTCGACAGAGGAAACCTAACGGTTACCATTTCAGATTCAGAAGAAAGAGAAGGGGAAGTTCAAATAATTGATATGCTAGGACGTGTTGTGCAACAACAACTTTTCAATAACGCCAATTTCAGGATCAGTACCGATAAATTATCTCCGGGTACTTACTGGTTAATGATAAGCATGGACGGAAACTCTAGGCATCAAAAGATTATTGTTACTAAGTAGACGATAAGTATAACCTGCCAGAGGTGGAGGATGCCTTTCGTTTTTGCTTCTTGGTACTGGTGGTGTATAGACTCAATTGGTCATTGCCTTCGGAACATGGCAAGATCGAAAACGTCGCAGTAAGGCTACTTAACCGACTTGCTGCAAGGACCTTAGGGACGCCGTACTAAAGTACTTCGACGGGGCCTTTCGCTTCTAATCCCCCCTTAAGAACAATGCTAAACTGGCCCTCTGGGGTAACCGCTTCAAAGACAAAAAGTCCTTGGCAGAAGCTGTAAGTGAGGCGCTTAGCATTGGTATGGACGGTGCTTACCGGCGAATCTCCGGTCGCTCCAACCTCCAGGTTGGTGAGCTATTAACCTTAGCCCAAAAATTCAATGTCCACCTTCCCGGTGGTAGCGACGGAGATGTGCGCTTCAGTTTCAACAATAGCAATCACACCACTAGAACCCCGGCGGATTACATCAACCAGTTGGAAGATCAGCTGTTATTGGTCGACAGCTGGCCAGGCAAACAACTTTACTACGCAACGCCGGACCTGCCTTTCTTCTACGAGTTGATGTCCCCTACCCTGCTTGCCTTCAAGCTTTATGTTTTTGGCGTTACCAGCTGGAATTTTAAAGAATGGAAAAACAAGTCTTTTAGTCCACGGTTCATTGATCCGGCGGTATTGGAGAAG
>JBLHRW010000361.1:0-4798 GCA_047626445.1 Neolewinella sp. | reverse complement strand
CTAAGGCATTGAGAAGCGGGTAACTGCGGAAGCTCAATCGCTAATCATCTATCGCATATCATTACGCGTTAGCGATGCGCACGCAAAAAGCCTCTCCTCCGCCAAACGGAGAAGAGGCTTTTCTTCATAACCCTAGTAATGGCGATTAAGCCAGACGCTCGATGTGCTTGGCTAGGCCAGACTTCAGGTTAGCCGCCTTATTAGGGTGGAACAGATTACGCTTGGCCAGCCGGTCAATCATGCTGAACAGGCTAGGCAACTGCTTCTCAGCTTCGCCTTTATCCTCCATCTCACGTACCTTCTTGATGGCGGTACGAGTGGATTTCTTGTAGTAACGGTTGTGCAAACGCTTCTTTTCGTCTTGACGGATGCGCTTCTTTGCGGACTTATGATGTGCCATTTTCTTCTGATTTTAGTATTCAGGGTCTGAATCGGTCCGCAAAGGTACTGCTTTTCATGGAAGTGGGAAAGGTTTTTTTCAGGAATACGCTTGCTATTTTTCAGGAGGCGCGGCCGCAGGTGCAGAAGAGGGCTTAAAAGGCAGACAATCTGAGCTTTGGATCATCTCTTCTCTCAGAAATTCAGCTTTAACTATTTTTTTTTCACCGCGGAAGAAAATTCCGCCTAAGACCTTTAACACCCTACAAGCCATGCAAACAATAGGAGGAGAGCCGTTTTTCTTCTCCTGACTTCCAGTTAAAGGGGTGTTAAAGGCCGCTAACGGACAGATTCTATTTGTTATTGTCGGGAAGGGCAGCTTATCTTTGGGTTATCGCCACTATCTGTGGCTAATTATCATCCCCTTCATTAAAAATAATTTCTATAGACCAAACGTCTACTCTAACTCAACCGGAATTGCACGGTTTCCTCCGGGAATAATCCCAAGTTTCAGTATAACACGTTAAGTCATGGACTTTAAGACTCTTAATGATCAGGATCTGATCACACAATATCTTTCTGGTGAAGATCGCGCATTCGAGGAACTCCTTGGCCGCCACCAACAGAAGATCTATACCAGCATCTACCTCTTTACCAAGGACCACAGTCAGGCAGAGGACATCTTTCAGGAGGTGTTCATTAAAATCATTGATACGCTTCGCCGTGGTAAGTACAACCACGAGGGCAAGTTCCTTCAGTGGGCCATGCGCATCAGCTACAATATGTGTGTTGATTCCTTCCGTCGCCACAAGCGCCGCCCGAAGGTCGGCCAGACGGAGACCTTCAACATCTTCGACGTCCTGCAGAGCCCCGAGCGTAACGCCGAGGCTGATATGATCCGCACCCAGACCCACGACAAAGTCCGCCGCCTGGTCGATGCCCTACCCCCAGAGCAACGTGAAGTTGTCATTCTACGCCACTACGCCGATATGAGCTTCAAGGAAATCGCCAAGCTCACCCGCGTTTCCATCAATACGGCCCTGGGCCGGATGCGCTACGCCCTGATCAACATGCGCAAGATGATCGACGAAAAGCAGATCGCGCTGCAGTAAGATACCCTACGACCAAACCCGGTGCGCGGCAACGCCCGGGATCGGCCCTCTCCCCTTTTCCGCTAGTGGTTGCACCCCCTGGCAGAAGAGCATAAACCTGACTTAGTTATAGATCACCTCCCATGGGGATCTCAACCGGAGGTTGTCGGGCTAGGAGAATTGGAGCCCCCGCTTGCTTATGCAGGCGGGGGCTTTGTTTGTGTGAGACAACGAATCAGCCGTTAGGGAGCCTTTAGAACTTATTTGGAAAGCTGTTGCCTACGGTTCCATCAACATACAGATAACGCCAAACATGGGCTAAACTGACCGTAAATCGCTGAAAGGCGCCTCGACAAGCTCGGCGACCGGGTTAAATTGGTGCATTTTTTACACGGTTTCTTGGCGCCCCTATCGGTGCCCGAGCTTGTGAAGGGCCAATTTGGGTAGGGAATTGCCCCTTTTAGCCTATGATTAGCCTACAGATAGTGCATTCTTAGGCTATGGTGATTTTTAAAATCGTAAAAATGGTGTAAATTTGGAGTTCCATTCCAAATTTGCACCAAATGATTTTTCAACGTCGCCTTACTAAGCATTTAGCTGAATTACGGAAGTACTTTCCGATCATCAGCCTAACTGGTCCTCGTCAATCAGGTAAGACCACCTTGTTAAGGTCCCATTTTAACGACTTTCGCTACGTAAATTTTGAACTTCCCCGTGAGCGCTTAGCTTTTGAGGAAGATCCCGTTGGCTTCCTAAAAACATACAATGATTATGTCATCTTTGACGAAGCACAACATGTACCTGATCTTTTTTCCTATTTGCAAGTAAATGTAGATGAGGACCGTCGTCCAGGACGCTTTATTCTTTCCGGCTCACAGGATTTCCTACTTCGAAAAAGCATAAACCAATCACTGGCAGGTAGAGTGGGGATTGCCCGCCTACTTCCTTACGATTTTGAAGAACTACGTCAAAATGGTGAGTATCCACAAGATCAATTGGAGACTATTTTCAATGGCTTCTACCCAGGCCGCTTGAAAGATCAATTACCTCCTCACTTGTTTTATGGCAGTTACTTATATAGTTACGTTCAAAGGGATGTCGCAGGGTTCATTAACCCATCAAACCTCGGGCTATTCAACCGCTTTATCGAGGCCGTAGCAGGGAGCGTTGGCCAATTAACCAATTATTCTAATCTAGCCACTTTAGTCGGAGTAGATGTTAAGACGATCCAATCATGGATTTCAATACTTGAACAGAGTTACATTATATTCAGGCTCCCTCCTTACTTTAAAAGTATTTCTCGACGTTTGGTGAAGTCTCCCAAACTCTATTTTTACGACACGGGTTTACTTTGCTATTTACTTGGCATAAGAGAGCCTGCGGAGTTAAGAAGTTTTCACTTATACGGCAATGTCTTCGAAAACCTGATTGTTTCAGACGCATTCAAGAGTGCTTATCACTCCGGTGACCGACCATTGTATCACTTTTATCGAGACCGTAAAGGAAAAGAAATCGATTTGCTCTACGAGACGCCAGCAAAGAAATCACTTTGGGAAATAAAGGCTACCGAGACTTTTCATCCTCGTCTAATCAGACCACTAAACAAAATCGCTGATGACGTTTTTCCAGATTCCGCCAGGCATTTGATCTACGGAGGGGCAGATGAAATGACTCTAAATTCAGTTAGGCAAGTGCCCTGGAATAAATTGAAATGGTAATTATTAACTAAGCAAATTATACAAAATCTGCACCGCCAAAATCTTCCCAATCAGCACCACCGGCAGCATCCGGGTATAGCCGATAACGGGGTATTTGTTGCCGGCCTGCTCGACGGCAAAGTCAAGTACTGCGGGTTGGCTACCGACCATGCCGCCTAAAAAGCTGAAGGGAATCTTCAGTACTTTATAACCGATGAGCAGCGTAGCCAAGGTGGAAACGATGGCGATAAAGCCACCGGCCAGAAAAACCTGGTAGCCCAGTTCTGTTTGCAGTGTTTGGTAAAAAGTCTGGCCGGAGCGGATGCCGATGCCCGCGAGGAGGAAGATGAGGCCGACCTGCCGCAAGGTAAGGTTGGCGCCGTAAGGGAGGGTCCAGACGATGGGGCCGGTGCGCCGCAGTTGGCCAAGGATGAGGGCGACGATCAATGGCCCGCCGGCGAAGCCGAGGCTGAAGCTGTACCCTCCCGGCAGGGTGATGTTGACCATGCCCAGTAGCAATCCCAAGGCAATACCAAAACCAAAAGAGAGCAGGTTTACGCGGGAAAGGGCTTCGTAACTGTTGCCAAAGACCTTAAAAATTTCTGGGAGGTCATCGCGATGAGCCACCATGAGGACCCGGTCGCCAAGTTCGAGGACGGTGTCTCCCGACGCAAGAAGGTCCATATCCCCCCGCTGTACGCGGGTAATGAGCAGGTTGAATCGTGCCTGCAGGTTGAGGCTGGCGATGGTCTTACCGGCGACATCATCATTGGAGATAAACAAGCGCCGTACGTCGAAGATGGTGCGATCGTAAGTTAATTGTCCCTCGGCGGTAGGGCCGACAAAAATTGCGACCCGCATGATGCTTTCTTCCGTGCCTACCAGCACCAGCAGGTCACCTGGTTGAGGGACGGTATCCCAGGTACTCAGGGTCGTCATCCCTTCGTGCTGGATGCGGCCAAAGACAACGTTAATGTCATGGTCGCGGCGAAAAGCGCGCAGGCTTTTACCAATAATCCCTGGGTGCTCAACGGTAAACGTTCGGCTCGTCAGCGCTTCCCCCATGGGGTAATCGCGGTGCAACTCTTTGGCTTCCTCCCGATAATCGATCTTCAGGACCTTTTGCAGCAGGAACAAGGCCAACATGACCCCGAGTACCCCCATGGGATAGGCTAAGGAATAGCCGACCACTGCTTGCTCACTTGCTCCGGCTACTGCTCCTGCGTCCGCGCCCTTCTGAATGGCATCCAACAAGCCCGCCAAAGCCGGCGTATTGGTGGACGCGCCTGCATACAAGCCCCCCGTAAGTGCCGCATCGAATTCGAGCCATTTACCCAAACCAATGGCCAGCACCGCAGACAACATGACGGTAAAAGTGGCAAAATAAACGTCTTTGAACCCATGCCTGCGAAAACTGGCGAAGAAGGCCGGTGCCGAGCTGAGCCCGACCGTGTACACAAAAATGGCCAGCCCCAGAAATATAATGAATTCAGGCACTGACAGCTCGGGGCTAAGCGCCCCGAACCCCAGGCCGACGAAAAGCACGGCGGCGACGCCAAGTTTGAATCCGCGGATACGTATCTCCCCGACGCCGTAGCCGATGGCGATTACGGTAAAGAGGAGTAGGAGGGG
>JBLHRW010000360.1:0-4833 GCA_047626445.1 Neolewinella sp. | reverse complement strand
AGTAGGTCGAACTAAAAAAATAACGGTGTTAAAGAATAAGGTCAGTGTGAAGGTAACAATATTATCGGACCTATTCAACTGCTTGGAGCATAGATAGTATCACGCTGTCCTCTGAGAGCTAAGTACAAATGCAAATAGTACTTTATGGTGATACGTGGACCAAATACAGTCGTTGGGGAACGTCAATTCAATAACTGTCCGATTTGCAGCTTGCCGTCGCGGCACTGCCCTTCACCAATGAGACACTTGCGTAGCCAAGGCTATGCAAGCGTTTCATTGGCACGGTCAGCACCACGAAGACTACGCTTCAATCAGGACATTAAATTGATGTTCCTAAGTCACAAATTAGCGCACGGCAACCTACCCCCGCTCAATCGGGCAAGTCATACAGTGGCTACCTCCCCTACCCCGGCTCAGTTCTCCGCTCGGCAGGGTAACGATGGTTTTACGAACGGTGGCGGGGTTAAGGCCTTCGTTATCGATGTCATTGATGAGTTGCTGGGCGCCAACAATGGTATAGCCTGCTTTGCGTAAGGATTCGGCGGTTACCGGATTCCGATCGTAGGTGATCGCAACGCCTGGGCGCAGGGCGACCAGGTTGCAACCGTCGGTCCATTGTTCGCGTTCCTGAAAGGGGCTCTGTCCTCCTCCGGAGGCGATGAAGCGGGCGGTAGGATCGATCTCGGCCAAGATACATTCCTTCAGGCTCGAATAGGCGGCAGTTTCGCCATCAGCCCGCCAGACTTCCACGCCTGAGGGGCGGCCACCTTCACAGATGATCGGGGCATAGCAGACGTAGTCGTGCTCGTCGATCTGGGTAAAGATGGTGTCCAGGTGCATGAAGCTACGTTCGGCCGGGACGCTGACCCGGACCACGTTTTTGACGACGCCTCGCTCGAAGAGTGCGTTGGCAAGTGTTCGGAGGGAGTAGCTGCTGGATCGTTCCGATTCACCGATCAGCAAGAAGTCCTTATTGAGCAGCATAACGTCTCCGCCTTCGATGCTCATTTTTTCGGCTAATTTGGAAGGGGGGAAGATGTCTACGTTATTCAGATTGATCACCCGGCCTTTTTGTTGCAACTCCTGAAACATCGGATGAGCAAAGATGACCAGGCGGATGATGAAATTCTCCCGGCTGCGGGCGGTTTTTGCCGCTTTGGCGATCAGGAGATGATCATTGATCATCACGGCGATGTCGCGGGTAAAGATAAAATTCGGGATGGGGTCGAAGAGTCGGCGGTCGTCCTGTTTGAAGTCACCAGTAATCAGTACATCTGCCAGTTCTGCGGGAGAAAGGCTTAGCAGTTTGTCGACGTAGCTGTTTGGAAGTTCTTCCCAGCTCACGATCATTTCCAGGCTTTCCCGGGTGGCAGATTCGCTGGCCGCAATGGTTTCAGCGAGCAGCTGTGCGACTTCAATCACGCCGTCATTACCGAGGAACCTACGCAAAATGGTTGAAAAGATATCATGTTCGTGCTGCATTTGCGGCAGGTAGACGATGTCGTCGAAAAGTAATTCTTCGGCACGTTGCGGGGTGATGCTTGCGGTGCCGGCATCGGGGCGATGGATGAGGACGCGCTTGAGGGTGGCAATTTCGGAATGAACGTTGAGAGGCATGGTTGGTCTATTGGTTCGTTGGTCTGTTGGTCTATTTATTCGACGGACGGGCGGCCAGTTCGGTTTATGAACCTACAGACGATGTGGTGTAGGGCGAATGTAGGGATTTTGTAGTTGGATGAAGGGCCAATCCCGCCAGTTACCTATCTTACACCCAACAAGTAAAATGACACCCGCCCATGTCTCAGATCAACATTCCCTCCGAAAACGGTACCCTCACGCTTACGAAGTCTACCAAGCTGGTGGGCCTAAAGAAGCACGTAGAAGGTAAAGCGATGGACAGCGTCGATGCCAACGTCATACCCGATTTGGGTGGTTTCGAAGTAGTTACCCTTACTTCTAATCAAGGCATCGATCAGGCGCTGGATGAAGCCCGGGCCAACAATGACGTAGAAATAGGTACCCACATCTACTTTGCGGAGGGCGATAACCGGCCAGTGGTGGCGACCGGCGTCATCTATATAGAGATGGCCGATGGTGTAGGGATGGAAGAGCGGCAGGTAATCTTCGATGCTTATGCCCTGCACATTATTGAAGATCGTGAGGACGGCACGGTTGTTTGCAAGGTGACCCCGAACAGTCCTAACCCGCTAAAGGTGGCAGCCGCGCTGGCTAAGCTAAGTATGATTAATAAGGCCTTCCCCGATCTTGACGTTCCGCTAGACCAATACTTCACGGAACCCCGCGACGGTTTACTCCCCCACGAATGGCACCTGGAAAACAAGGGCTTCGTCACCGACGTCCCTAATTTCCGGCTTAAGGCCGGCGCTGACGCCAAAGTAAAAGCTGCCTGGCGCCGCCTGGGTAACCTGGGATCCTCTAAGCTCATCGTTGCGGTGATCGACAATGGTTTTGACGTCAACCACCCGGACCTGCGGGGAAAAGTCGTCGCCCCCCTCAGCATCAGTAGTGGCGGCAGTACCCTACCGACCGGCGCACGGTTTGGCGACCACGCTACGCCATGCTCCAGTGTCGCGGTTGCTGCGGCAAACGGTACCGGTATTGTCGGCGCGGCCCCCATGGCCAAGTTGATGCCGCTGCACGGACTTACCTACTCCAAATTTCTGACGGAGCGGATGTTCAGCCACTGTATTCGTAACGGTGCCGACATCATCAGTTGCAGCTGGGGGACGATCGACCCGCGCTATCGCCCCGGCGCGGAACACGAGCGATCCATCCGCAAGGCACTCACTTCCGGGCGGGGAGGAAAAGGTTGCGTCGTCGTTTTTGCCGCCGGCAACGAAGGGCGGGAGTACATCAATTATTACGCCAACATCCCCGGTGTGATCGCCGTAGGTGCGAGTACCAGCTCCGACACCCACGCCAGTTACTCCAACCGGGGCAACGGCATCTCTATCGTCGCGCCTTCCGATGGTGGGTGGCCGATCCTGGCCGCGCGCACCAGCTGGGACCAGGGCAACCCGGGCGCACCGGCCAATAAGCGTTATTACGTTGACGGCATCGATCGCGGGCCCTTCCACAAGCATTTTGGCGGCACCAGTTCGGCCACCCCTTTAGTCGCCGGTATTTGTGCCCTGATCCTTAGCGCCAACCCGAACCTGACCAGTGTGCAGGTAAAATCGATTCTTGAACGGACCGCCGATAAAATCGGCAATCAGTGGGATTACAACAGCACGGGCTACTCCACCAAATACGGCTACGGGCGTGTCAACGCTGATGCGGCAGTAGCCGAAGCCTTACGGATGCAAACCGGTGGAAGTAGCCAACCGTCGCAGCCAACCACTCCGACTCCAACCAATCCCCCACCGGTTACGCCCCCCACTGCTCCTCCAACAACTCCCACTGCACCTGCGCCCCCGCCCAACACCCCTATTGTAACCGGCACTAATTTGTTCCGCTTTTCGGTTCAGGGTCAGGCACGCACGGGTTTCGGCTTGCAAGTCTCGGTCAACAACGAATTCGCCAACGTGCTCAAAGAGGTGGAATCGCTGGAGCGGAAATACGGAATGCCCGTCATGGTCAACATCAGTACGGTAAACGGAAGGACGGCCTTTAAAATATTAGTCGGCCCGTTCAATACCCGGGCCGAGGCAGATGCCGGAAAGCGTAAAATGGTCAGCCAGGGTGCGAGAGAACCTTGGTTGCGCCCGCTGACTACCTTATAAAAACAAGTATCCCACGCTGGCCAAAGTCAACGTGGGAATACGCTATAATACAGGGACTCGCTAATTAATTTGTTAGTACAGATCGATCAGGAATTTCACCAGGTCGGACGTGGTCACTATCCCGACCAGCTTGCCGTCTTCCGTGACGGGTAAGGCATGAAACTCGTTTTCAGAGAGAATGGTGGCTACGTCAAGGATGGTATCATCTTGCTTAACGGTAGTTATGTCTTTCGTCATTACCTGTTCAATAGACAGGTTATCGTACATCGCCGTCGTCAGGTCATCGCCGTCAATCATGTTGACGAAACTAATTTTCTGCAAATCAGTTTTGCTGAGCATTCCGATGATCTTGTCGCCGGAGACCACAGGAACGTGGCGGACGTGTTGACCACGGATGATCGCTTCTACCTCTTTTAAACGCTGCGTAATATTAACGGTAAGAAGACCAGTAGACATAATTTTGGAAACTGGCATGCGCTTTTTCATGGTATTGATGTTTTGGTAATGAATGGATCATGCGCCTGGAAATTGGGTCTATTAAAACACCTTTAGCCCAGCAGCGTAATTTTCGATTAATTTAATTGAGGGTTCGTTTGCAGTAGCAAAATTAGCCGCTCCCCCGGCCCTTCGGCATGACACAAATCACTGGCTTGGCTGAAATAGGTCAGTGCTCCTCTCAGCTCAATTTCGGTTTAGAGAAGAGTTGGCGGCGCGGACGCAGGCAAAGGATTTTTAAGCGCGGTGAGAACAAAAGCGTCAGACCAAAGACCAGTAAGTTATTTATACGGCTTCCCTAAGCTCTCTGCCTGGCAGGAAGCAACTACTGCCTACAGTAGTGACCCAAGCACTGCAAATTGCGACACCTATAAAAGCACGGGCCAGGCATTCCTGGAGTCCATTCGTAGTTACGAGAACTGCGCCAGTCTTTATACCCAGAGCTGGCGTGATGCTGCAGACGAAGCACAGGCTGACCTGGCGAGTATTCCTTGCTAGTGGTCATCAATAATGCGAATCAAGACCGAATAGACCAAGCCAGCGGGCCGGGGGTAAGCCCCGGCCCTACTAGCCAGCGTAGGATCACCCGGGCTTC
>JBLHRW010000359.1:0-4849 GCA_047626445.1 Neolewinella sp. | reverse complement strand
GCCGCTGCCGCTCCTGCAACATTGACACTGCGCGACGCTGCTGGCCGCTTGATTTCCGTTCAGGAAATCGACGCTGCTGCTGGTTTGAACACGGTGGAACTGACGAATATCAGGGCTTCTGGAGTTTTGACTTACACGCTTACTGCGGGTGCGTTCACTGCGACTAAGAAGATGGTGGTTGTTAAGTAACGCTGCGGCCTGAAGGCCGTTGAACAGCAGCCTGAAGGCTGCGGAACAAGCCCCGCTGCTTCTGAAGATGGAGTGGCGGGGCTTTTGTTTCGTGGCGACTAAAGAGAAGGGGAATAAACGTGAAAAGCTTGATTATTTTCTGTCGGGGTAAACCCACCTCTCTTTCATGGGTTATTCCCACTATGAGAACTGCTATGAAACCATTCCTATTATTCCTGCTACTGGCCCTGGGCTTTGGAATTACTTCCTGTAACCAGCCCGCTGAAGACTCGGCCGAAGCTGTTGTGTCCGATTCTGGAGATACTCCCAAGCCAGGAGAAAAATTCATGAAGGACGGGGTGAAAACCATTATTTTGGAGACACAGCCCTGGCCGGTAGGTGATGGAAATTATCCTGCTGCCGAAGGCTTTAACGCTGCTGCTTCCGACGAAAAGGCTATCCGCCTGGCCGATAGTATTGTGAAGTACCACGGTGGTTGGGAAGCCTACGCCAATACTCGTTTCCTGACCTGGGATTTCTTTGGTGTCCGTAAGTTAAGTTGGGATAAGCAAAAGAGGCGTGTACGTATTGAAGCGCCTAAGGACAACACGTTATACTTGTTGGACTTTAGCGACGAAGAGAGTTTGACGGGTCGCGTTCGCCGCTTTGGAGAAGAGGTAACGAATACGGATAGCTTGCAGATTTTCCTAAAAAAAGCTCATTCTATTTGGATAAATGACAGTTACTGGCTGGTGCATCAGTTCAAATTAAAGGATAGTGGTGTTACGCTGAAATATGGTGGTGAGGTACGAATTGACCCACAAGGCAAGCGCCCATGCCATATTCTGGAGATGACTTTTGAGGAGGTTGGCGATACGCCGGGTAACAAATACCGCCTGTACGTTGACAAAGCAACCTACCGGATCAACACCTGGCAGTTCTTCAGTAGCGCCGGTGATGAGGAGCCTGCCATGGAAACGCCTTGGAAAGGCTACCTTCCTTATGGTGATATTGTGTTGTCGGATGATCGGGGAGGGCGCTTTCAACTGGGCCCTATCGGGGTGAATTCCGTCTTGAACGACAAAACTTTTACGGAGTTTTAAGCAAGCACTAAGTTTTATGCTAGGGAAAAGGGCCACTGAGATTCACCAGTGGCCCTTTTCCGTTTTTTGGTTCTGTAATCAGACCAGGCTAAAACCCGATCCGTTTACGCTGGATAGAAAGTTCCTTGGTGTCAAGTTTAAGGTGTTCTACATCAGATTTAAGGATCCGAATCTTTTTACCCTTGTCTTCTCCTTTAACATCTTCCGAGGAGCGTCTCAGGTCATGTTCACGTAATACGTCGATCACGATTTTACGGACAGAACGTGCGTTGCCGAAGAAAGAGTCTCGGTATTTGTGTAAAAATTTGAGGTAGGCATTCAGGTGTTTACCGGCAGCGGGTGTGAGTTGCGCGTTTTGATCAGAGAACATACGTTCGGCAATTTCCATCAGTTGCTCTGGCGGATAGTCTTCGAAGCGAAGTGTTTTGTCAAACCTGCTGCTGAGGCCGGGATTAGCTTTCAGGAAGACATCCATATTGTCGGGGTAGCCAGCCACACAGACGAAGAACTCTCCCCGCCGGTCTTCCATCCGTTTGAGCAATGCCTGGATAGCCTCATCGCCAAAGTCTCCGCGTTGCGAGGATTTTTGTGTGAGGGAATAGGCTTCATCGATAAACAAGACACCGCCGATGGATTCGTCAACCTTCTTGGCTGTTTTTTCTGCGGTTTGCCCAACGTACCCGGCCACCATTCCCTGGCGATCGGTTTCTACGATGTGTCCGCGTTCGAGGATACCCAGCGCGTTGTACAATTTGGCTAGGATACGGGCCACGGTAGTTTTACCTGTTCCGGGGTTACCGATGAGCACGGTATGCAGGTGGAAGCTGTTCAATACGTCTCGTCCAATTTGTCGGTAGTAACGTACTAGGCTAACTAGGTCATGGAGTTGCCGTTTTATGTTCTCCATTCCGATGAGGCTGTCCAGTTCTGCGAGTGCTTCTTTCAACATATCATCGTTGATTGGGATGGCAGGAGGTTCCTTCTTCTTGAGGCCTTTTATTCTGTTGACATCATCGATTTCAATGGTGCTGAGTTGCTCAGCGGTTAATTTAGCAGCTTTCTCTTCATCCGCCATTAGGCGCAGTGCCATCTGGACCTTGGCCTTTTCGACAAGGTCATGAACATAGCGGGCGTTACCGAAAGAACGGTCTCTGTTGCGGTAGGCTTTGGTGATGATCTCATCGATCCGGGCTTTGGCCGTCAGGGTGAGTGTTACCCCCTGTTGCTTGGCTGCGTAGTCTGCGATTGTACTAAGTTCCTGCGGCAGGAAGTCGCGGAAATCATAATTATGCTTAAAGCGTGACTTTAGCCCGGTGTTGCTGTCTAGGAACCGTTTCATCTCGTCGGGGTAACCGGCAACGATCACCGCCAGATCACCGGCACCATTGGACATTTCTTTAACGAGGATTTCAATCACCTCCCGGCCGAAGTCTTTGCCGTCATCATTGCTACGGGCCAGCGCGTAAGCTTCATCAATGAACAAAACACCGCCTCTGGCTCTGTCGATGACCTCCCGTGTTTTAGGTGCCGTTTGGCCAATGTATTCACCGACGAGGTCGACCCGGTCGGCCACTACGGTATGTCCGCTGGATAGTAAGCCCATTTTACAGTAAAGCTGTCCCATCATTCGGGCGACGGTTGTTTTTCCCGTGCCAGGGTTGCCTATGAATACGGAATGGACATCCATGCCTTTATCCATCTCAAATCCCCGCTTCTGGCGCAGTTGTAAAAACCGGATGTAAACGGCATGTTCCCGAACCTGGCGTTTTACCTCATGTAAACCAGTGAGGGCGGTGAGGCGCGCCATGATGTCTTCGAAGGTATCATCGGGTTCCTCCGTTTTTGGCGCCAGGATAAGGCTATTTTCCTTCCCCGGTAAGTAAACGGAAGGGTAGCCAGGAATGGCTTCGTCATCTACAATGAAGGGGATGCTGGCAATTAGATTGTCAAGAAATACAATGTCGGCCGTATAGCTATTGGCCCGCCAAAGATTAGGGTTGGCAGCCCCCCAGCCAGCGGTGACCTTAACAATATCCTGTTCTTTTTTTACTTGTTGCAGGCGAATGACCTGGCCTTTAAGTTCTCTGGCCTGATTGTGGAATTTGGTGAATAGTTCAAGGTGCCATTCTTCCTCAGGCTGCAGGTTACGGAAACTCAGCTCAAGATAAACGTAACGGGTTTCCTTAACGGCAAATTCCTTGAGGAAAACGCGGTCCGCATCCATCACGTCGTCGTAAGGGCCTTCATAAAGCCTGGCTGTGACTAATTCCAGGTACTTCTCGACGGATTCTTTTGGCTCCCAATCATCATCCAACGCTTCGGAGGTGTTATCGCCTGGCTCAATGATGTAGAAATACTTGCTGCCAACTTTCTGGCCTTTGATGAAAGCTTCCCAGTAATACGTGCCGCACTGCCAGAAGGTCCCCTGTTTTTGGTTGCCCCAGCCTTCCCGAAGGTAAATTACGTTGTCGAACTTACTTATCTCCTTTTCGATGGTAAGGCTGCAAATTTCGGTCTGCTCTCCTTCGATAATACTGAAACATTTTAACTCTACACGGAGGGACCAGTCTTCAAGATCAAAGTTCTTATTGAAGAGCGAAAGCTCGGTATAGATGTAAGCAGTCTCAAACCGATCAAAGACCTGACGGTACTTCTTTACGTTCTCCCAGAGGTATTCTGTGGAGTTATAGACCTTGAGCTCCTTGAACTTATAGGGCGGAGGTATATTATCGTTTTCGTCCTGACTGCTATGCATTACAAGTAAAGTAAAACAAAAATAAGGTGCCATGCAAATGGAGCCGGAAGAGCGGCCCGGTCTGGTGACATGATGGAAGAGAGGGGGAGCGCTTTTTAATGTGGAAATGCTGTTTTTATAACTTTGCTGTTCTATGCTAAGGCGAGCCTGCTGAGCCTACCGAAATACAGATGCAAAGACCAGGTTGACCCCGTAGGCATTAGGCATGAAAAAGGTGCACCAGACAACAGCCAGCGCACCTCAAAACCACCTATCTAAACTTGGAGGCAAACATTGCCTCCAAGTCTGACAGCTCGAGCAATAAACTAAGATACTAGCATTAGGTTGCGAAAAAGCGATTTTTTTATGTGCTGGTTTTCATACTGTAAGCGTTCAGTGCTCTTTCCGTGGCTTTAGGTAGGGTAGGAATGGTACGGAGGAAAAGGTTTCGGAACGAAGGGGTTCGTCTAACTACGGTATCTTCAAAGAGTTAAGTCTAGGTTAAGTCTGTAGAAATGGCTCCAGCCGCAACTTATTTTTCCGCTGGTGTAGTTATCTTGGAGCATAAAATTCCTTTATTATGAACCAGGATGCTCTTACTGATATGAAGTGGCGACGCCTTGACGGCCGCCGGATCGAACTACCGATCGCTGATGCGGTACGTGATACCCTCATTCGTGAAAAAGAAGCGGGACATCGCCTAAAAGTCTGTATTGGTACCGATAGCCAGGTCCGGGGTAAGGTGACTGAATTTGCCACCGTAATCGTTTTTGTACGCGAAAAGAAGGGTGGTTTCATGTTCATCACTAACTACAAGAGCCTGCAAAAGATGACCATCCGTGAA
>JBLHRW010000358.1:0-4853 GCA_047626445.1 Neolewinella sp. | reverse complement strand
TTTTATGCTTCGCACTCGCTTGTGGACCACGTTGGTTGGTCTGCTTTTTACCCTTGGCCTATCGGCGCAAACCACTATTAATGGACGCGTATCTTCCGAGGGGGAAGCTCTTATTGGTGCCTCCCTTTACCTGAAATCGGATCCACTTAATGGAACCATTGCGGATCTTGACGGTAATTTCTCTTTAGAAGTTATTCAACTACCGAATGTATTGTTGGTGAGCTACACAGGGTATGAATTACTTGAAGTTTCCTTAGGCGCGGACGCAGGTGCAAGGTTTTTGGAAATCACCCTCGAAGAGGGCTTGGAACTAGGTGAAATTGTAGTCACCGCCCTGGGCCTAAAACGCGACAACCGCGAACTAGGCTATGCCGTCCAGCAGATTGACGGGGAGGCACTGACCGACGTACAGGCCGTCAATTTCCTCGACAACCTCGCTGGCCAGGTGGCGGGCCTACGGGTCACCGCCGGTGCAACTGGCGTAGGTTCCACCAGCCAAATCGTGATCCGGGGGCAGTCGTCTTTCACCAATAACAACCCGCTGTTCATTGTCGACGGTACACCGATTAACAATAACACCATCATCAACCTGACCAACGAAGCCGCTGCCGGTTTCCAGGAAGTAGATTTTGGTAACGGCGCCATGGAGGTTAATCCGGCCGACATCGAATCCGTCAGCATCCTGAAGGGCGCTTCCGCTGCTGCCTTATACGGTACCCGGGCGGCGAACGGCGTGGTGCAGATCACCACCAAATCCGGCGGCCGCAAACCCGGTCTCGGCATCAGCTTCAACAGCAGCTTTACGGTTGATAATCCCTTTCAGCTACCAGACGTGCAAAACGAGTTTGGCCAGGGACAGGGCGGACAATTCGAATTCGCCGATGGCCTCGGCGCCGGTACGTCCGACAACATCACCTACAGCTACGGGCCCCGCCTCGACCAGGGGCTCAACATCGCTCAGTTCGACAGCCCGGTAACCTTGCCCGACGGCAGGGTAGTGCGCGGTGGTGATGTCGCCGTGCACGGCGGTGCGCCGATCACGGCCTCCCCCTGGGTCAGTAACCCCAATAACGTCAAGGACTTCTACGAATCCGGTACCACCTCCATCAACAGCCTCGCCATCAGTGGCGGCGGTGATTTTGGCGACTTCCGCCTGTCGGCTACCGACCTGCGCTCCGATAGCTACATCCCCGGCGTCAACCTAAACCGGAAGAACATCTCTGGCAAGTTCGGTTTCCGCCCCACGGAGAAGCTGAAGGTAAATGCCAACATCAATTACGTCAACAGCCAGTCCGACAACCGCCCATCGGCCGGCTACGGCTCGGAAAACATTGGCTACAGCCTCACCGCCTGGTTCCCCAGGCAGGCCAACATCGAATCCTTGCGGAATTACTGGCAGCCCGGCCTGGAAGGCACCCAGCAGTACAGCTTCAACTACACCTTCTTCGATAACCCGTTCTTTATCCTGCAGGAAAACCGCAACAGCTTCAACCGGGATCGCCTGTTTGGGAATGTTTCTGCGAGCTACGAATTCAGCCCAACCTTCCGGGCCACCGTTCGCTCCGGCATGGATTACAGCAACGAGCAACGGCAGTTCCGCCGCAACTTCAGCACCAACCGCTTCAGCCAGGGCGGCTATGCCGAAAACGACGTCTTCTACCGGGAGAATAATACCGACGTTTTGCTGGATTACCGTCCGAGCCTGACCGGTAACTTCAGCCTGAACCTCCTGGGTGGTGCTAACCGCCTCGATCAAACAGCCCGCAACACCCAAAGCCAGGCAAACACGCTGGCCCAGCCCGGCATCTTCCGGCTGAGCAACGCCGCCAGCCCGGTCGAGATCTTCGACCAGGTGGCCGATAAGCGAATCAATAGCGTATACGGACTGGCTAAAGTCGGCTACAAAGATTTCCTCTTCCTAGATGTGACTGGCCGCAACGACTGGTCTTCCGCCCTGGCGACGCCGACGAATGCGGAGAACACCAGTTTCTTCTACCCCTCCGTCAGCCTCAGTTTCCTGGCCGACCGGGTGCTGAAGCTGCCGAGTAACGTCAGCTTCCTGCAACTGCGGGCCAACTGGGCCCAAGTAGGCAACGATACGGATCCTTACCGGACCAGCTCCACCTTCGTGGCGCAGACCCCCTTTGGTGGTCAGCCGACCTTCTCGGAGCAGGCAGTACTTGCGGCTCCGGGCTTGCTGCCTGAGCTAACGACAAGCGCAGAAGTTGGCTTTGACGCCCGCTTCTTCGACGATCGTATTAGCCTGGACGTAACCTACTACCAGCAAATCACCGAGAACCAAATTCTCAGCTTGCCCGTACCGCTGTCTTCCGGCTACCGGGAGCAAATTGTGAACGGCGGCAAAGTGAGTGCTTCGGGCCTGGAAGCGGTGTTGAGCCTACGCCCGGTTTGGAATAATGGCTTTAAGTGGCGCAGCCGTTTCAACTTTAGCACCAATAAGGCAACGGTCGATGAGCTACCCAACGGCACGGAACGTTTTACCCTGGCCTACAGCCGGGTGTACAACTCGGTCAACCAGACGGTCTTTTTCATCGTCGAAGAAGGCGGAGAGATCGGTGATGTTTGGGGAACGGGGTACCTCCGTAATGAGAACGGTGACTTGGTACTGAACAGCGCCGGTGGCTTCATCGCCGACAACAACCTGAAGAAACTGGGCAATGCTAATCCGGATTTCGTCCTGGGTTTTCAGAACAACTTTCGGGTTGGGAATTTTGACCTGGGTGTATTGCTGGACTGGCGGCAGGGTGGCCAGATCGTGAGTCGGACCTTGGCCCTGGCCGGCGTTGCCGGCCAGTTGGCAGAGACGGCTGACCGGCCGGAGGCCGGCTTTGTCATCGAAGGCGTCCAGAATACGGGCACCAGCGATAATCCGGTCTACGTGCAAAACACAACAGCGGTCTCCGCCGAAAGCTACTACCGCAGCTTCTACAACCGGAACCACGAGGAGAACAACGTCTACGACGCCAGCTACCTTAAAATTCGGGAAGTGTCGCTTACCTACCGCCTGAACAAGGACCAGTTGGCCGACAGCTTCTTGAGTAGCCTGGGCAGTCTGAGCGTCAGTTTAATCGGTCGGAACCTGTATGCCTTCTCGGCCATTCCGCATTTTGATCCTGAGCAGTTTGCGATCCAGGGGCAGAATATTGTTGGTGGAGTGGAGGACATCTCTTATCCTTCGGCGCGGTCGTTTGGGCTCAATCTGGGCCTTGAGTTCTAGAAGCTAGAAACTAGAAGCTAGGGCTACCGCACGTTGGAACGGCACACTTTTTACTCCTAGTTTCCCAGTTCCTAGCTCTCTAGTTCCTAGCTCCTAGCTCCCTATCCCCTGCACCCGCGTCCCCGCCCAAAAAATAAAACAATGAAAAAGCTACCCCTCCTTTTACCCCTGATTCCCTTCCTCCTTTTCTTAGCCTGTACCAAAGACTTCGAGGCAATTAATACCAATGACAATGCCCCCAGTGCGGTTGAGCCCGAATTGCTGCTGCGCCAGGTGCTGTATGGCTACGGCGATGCGATGAGCTATGAAGGCTTCGTGGCCGGTAATTTGTTGAGCCAGCATTTCTCGATGATTGATTTTAACCTCTTCGACCGGCATGCGCTCAGCTCGCCGCAGGAAGGTGGGAATCCCTGGCCAATTGTGTACACGAACCTGCGCGACAACGAAACCATCCTGCAGCTGAGCCGGGAGAACCCTGCCCAGGCGGTGTACGAAGGTCCGGCGCTGGTACTGAAGGCCTATCTGGCCATGACGCTGACGGATATGTTTGGCGATGTCCCTTACTATGAGGCTTTTCAGGGCCGCTCTGCCGGCGTAACCACGCCCAAATATGATGCCCAGGAAGACATCTACCTCGGAGCAGGCGGTATTCTGGATAACCTCGAAAAAGCGGTGGAGTCCATTGATGCCTACCAAGGCGCGGTACCATTAAAAGGGGATATTTTATACAACGGCGATCTGGAGAACTGGGCACGTTTCGCGAATAGTTTACGCATCAAAGCACTGGTTCGCATCTCTGCCCGACAAGACCCAGGTAACCAAATTCAGGAGATTGTCGATGGGGAGAGGTACCTGCAAACCAACGGTCAGAACGCCACCTTCGATTTTACCGACGGACTGCCCAACAGCTTCCCCTTCGCGACAGCGCGGATCGGTATTTTCAACGTTTTCCTGATGTCGGAAACTGCAGAAGAAATCCTGGTGCCGCTCAATGACTTCCGATTGCGGGTACTCTACCGCCCTAGCGCGGCGGGCAATGACTTTAACGGCATCATCAATGGTATCGACGCGGCGAGTGCCATCGTGCCAGATAACTACGCGCGCCCAGGGACGATCTTCCGCGAAAACACCGGTGACCTGGACTTCAATTTCCTGACTTCCTGGGAAACGAATTTCCTGTTAGCTGAAGCCGTTGTCAAGGGCTACCTCAGCGGCGACGCTAAGGCCTATTACGACGTCGGCGTTAACCAGGCCTTTGAGTTCTACAACCTGCTGCCTGCCGAGTCCTACCTAAGCGTCGCGCCAACCGCTTTTGAGGAAGATCGCGCCCTTGAGCAGATCATCACCCAGAAATGGATTGCCAACATCGGCAACGCCTACGAAGGTTGGGCGGAATGGCGGCGGACTGGGTTTCCGGCACTGAAGCCGGTACAAGCCAGCCTCAACGAGGGGCTTTATCCCGTGCGGATGCCTTACCCAAGTGATGAGCAGGCGCTTAACTTCGAAAACTACCAAGCCGCCGCTGCGGCAACGGATGACAACTCGGTTAATGTTCGGGTTTGGTGGGACTTTGAGTAGGAGCTAGAAGCTAGTTCTCTAGCTTCTAGTTCCCTAG
>JBLHRW010000357.1:0-4864 GCA_047626445.1 Neolewinella sp. | reverse complement strand
GCGTAGCGAACACACAATAGTTACCCTGGACGAAATCCGGGGTAACGGACTAAGAATTAACCTAACGACGCTGCGCGCTACGGTGTACACACATCTTTACATCACCATAAAGGCCCGCGATTTTACACATCCGAGGAACTTTTGGCCGACTGCGTCAGGCCAAAAGATGCCTAGTGGTCTGTCAACATTAAATGTTGGGGTAATCTGCGATGCCTTTTGGTGCTGAATTTCGTTGAAGAACTCCTTCCGTAGCTACGGCTATGCAAGGAATCCTTCGCCTCATTCAACACCAAAATTCATCAGCACCTTACCCACAAATTCAATATTGACAGACCACTAGGATGAGAAAATCACTCGGATAACTAGCCGTTTTCTCATCGGAGGCATCATTTTTGTGCGCAAGGCGAAGCCGAAGCGTTCAAAAATGTTCCTCCGATGTGTAAAACTGCGGGGCCGTAAACTTGTGTGTATACCGTAGCGCAGCGCGTCGTCCTACCTTAACGGCCCTTTCGTTACCTGGGACTGCGTCGTTCTTCCTTGGCAACAATACGAATATTGCCTCGGTGAAAGCGACTATTTATAAGTCGACGGGGATGACAGAAAATGTGAACGGACAGCGGTACCTCAGCAAGCGGATCGACCTTAAAATGATTGGTCCAGGAGGTATTCAAGTACACCCCAATAATGAACCGGTCTACGTCCGCCTTTACTATACCGAAGCGGAAATAGATGCGCTAATGGCTGCTTCCCCAGGCGCCAACTCTTCCACGTTCACCATCGTCAAAATCAGCGATTCTGACTGTGGAAACGGCTATTCGGGCATAAATGCCTCGGCGATGAACACGTCCTTTAACGACGCTGGCTGTGCAGGAGAAGACGCCTACTTTGAGTTCTTCACCGGAACATTCTCTACCTTTTACCTCTTTGCCGTTGATGCGATTCTATCCGTTGAATTGACCGAATTCGACGCCCGGGAAGTGGAAAAGCAACGGGTGCAACTTGACTGGCAGACTGTCGTAGAAACCAACAACAGCCACTTCGAAGTGGCGCACAGTGTTGATGGCCGGGCCTTCCAGATTTTGGGCGAGGTCGCAGGTGCAGGGAACAGTACGGAAGAGCAGGCTTATGGGTACCTCCACGAAACACCGGTTGTTGGGCTCAACTATTATCGCCTCCGCCAGGTCGACTACGACGGTACCGCAACACTGAGTGAGGTACGTGAGGTCAACATCTCCGGAGTCACCGCCCTCTCTGTCTACCCTAACCCTACAGTGGATGAGCTCCGGATCAAAGGTTTCACCGGTGGCCCCATTCGGATCATCGACCAGCAGGGGCGCATGGTACTTCAGCGTAACCTCACGGAGTTTGAAGGCCTTAGGGACGCCGTATAAATAACTTACTGGTTTTTGACCTGACGCTTTTGTTCTCACCGGATTTACAAATCCTTTGCATAGCCTCAGTTACGGAAATGATTTTTAAATTTGGCGAGGGCAAAATAAGGCGGTCAAAAGCCGCAAGTTATTTATACGGCGTTCCTTAATGTTCAGGACTTACCGGCTGGTGTTTATGTGTTGCAGACAGAAAACGAGGCGCTGCGGTTTGTTAAGAAATAATGTCAGGCCAACCCGCCCGACGACCCACGTTACAAGACCTCCGGCCTTGACGCGTAGCCGTCCGACGGGGAGCCAACAAGATGCACATAGTCCAATGGAGCGTTGGATTTCCCCCATCACACTTCGGTGTGATGGGGGTTTTTAGTTGGCCGGAAAACGGCCTAGGTTCGTCGAGTCAGGTTGGAGAATAGCTGCTGGGCTCCGAAATTAGGGTACACCAAAAAACTTAATTATGGGCGGCGGCGGATCAGCAGGAGCAATGAATCACAGCGTAAAAGCTAACCTGGCTTTACGACGAGGGCGAAACAATCTTTTTGACCGGTCGGTAGCGGGGAGTTACGGCAACTGGGACAACATCGTTGAACCTGCGAAGGCGCCGATGCAAGTCCGGGAAAAGTTCGCCCGAAAACTTGAGGAAGAACGTCGCACGGATGTTGTCAAACTCCTGCTCAGCGTACTGCTGACCATTGGGTTGATCGTGGGGCTGTATTTCTATGGAGAAGTACTTTACCGCCTGATCGTTCATCAGGTGGGACAACCATAGCTTGCCTGCACCACCAGGACTCTTGTAAAAAACCTTCCGATCGAATTCCAGGTGCAAAGAAGGGTAATAGAGCGGGATTCTTACTTTACAATAATTCCATATTCGTTCAACAACCCAGGTAAGCCTTCAAGGGAGAACTGAGCCTTCTGCAGCCGATTTTCCTCCGGGGAGAACCGAAAATTACGGGCTGTGCGAAAATCAGCCTTACGCAGGTCCGTACGCTCGAAGATCGCCCGGGTCAGGTCGCTGCCGGGAAAAGACGCTTCCTGCAGATCCGCAGCGGTGAAGTCTACTTCGTGGAGCTGACAATCCTGAAAAACGGTGCCTTTTAGCTTCCAGCCTGTAAACGTCGACAACTCCAGATTAGAATTGGTGTAGCCGACTTGGAACAGGAAGTCCCGGCAATCCTCGAACCGCAGCCCCAGCAATTTGCAACGTTCGAAGGTTACCGTTTTCAGGGCTGTTTCGTGCAGCTTCACGTTGGTCAGGTCGCAGTCATTGAACGTACAGTCCGCAAAAACGAACCCAGAAAGATCGGCATTGGCCAGGGTGCAATTGGAAAACGTACAGTTATCGTACTCTCCGGATTCCAGGTTGGTCACCTGTTGGTACGTCTGGTCTTCAAAGTAAGGCTGCCGCATAGTTCGTTTTGCTTAACTGTTTCTAAAACCGGAGTCCCACCTTTTGCTTCAGCAACGCCAGCGATACAAACTCCGCATCATCATCGATGATCAGGTCATCTTGCCGGCGGCAGCAGAGCGCACAGGCTTGGGGAGCCTGGTAGGTACTGAGTTGGTACAGGTGTTTGTCGCCGTCGGTGGCGAAGGGTGCTGTTTCCTGGTAAATGACCGGGCCTTTACCGTAGTCGCCCTCGGTGGTGGCCGTTACGTTACGGCCGTTCATGACCATTTCGATATTTTCGCCCATGCGGCCGAAAACGGGTTTGCGAACGTAACCGTCCAAGGGCCGGGGCAGGTCAGCAGGGTCGAAGGCAGTGGGCAGAAGTAGTGGGTGCCCAGGGTTGTCCTCCCAGGCGTACGCCATTAAAGCTTTGGATTGCAGCAGCATGGTCCACGCCGGATTAAAGACCCGTAGTTTTTTAGCCATCACCAGTTCCGCGAGGTATTCCCAGAGGTCGGGTTCTTCCAGGGCGGCGAAGTCCCAGGGAAAGAACTTCATCATTGTACCGTAATGAATCCAACGATCTGGTTTGGCTTCATGGAAAACCCCTTCATCGGGGTTAATCTCCAGATCGGGGAGCATTATGTTGTCGACCCTGCCCCACTTCGCGGCGATCGCGATGCGGGCCAGCACTTCGGTATTGTGGCGGTCATCGTCGCTCCCCAGGTGGGCGGCGACAATGGCGGTGTCTTTGCGGCCGCCGCCGAGGCGGCGGGCGTTGGCCTCCAGGGCCGCGAATAAATGGTTCGGCGCAGGCTTAAGCCCGGCTTTGCTGATAATTTCCGGCTGAAGCACGGTAGTTTCCGGCAGTAAGCTGGCCGTATCCGCGTTGAACTCGATCAGCTTTAGGGGAAGATTGTCGAGCCCTCCGGCAAAATCGAAGCGCCCAACGAGGAAGTTATCCCATTCGTTCTCTACCGACCATTTCAGGAGTGGGATGGCGAAATCAGGAATACCCAGGCCTTGCAGACGGTCCTCCAGGTAGACGCTTTTGCGGGCGCAGGCCCGCAGGAGGTTCCAGGCTTCGTCTCCCGCACGCATAGCAGCAGTGGCTTCGCCGGAGTTGAGGCTGAGAATTTCGTCGGCCAGGTATTCTTCGTTTTCACCTTCAGCGTAGTAGCTGAGGCCTTGCTTGCGTAGCCAACGGTCTTTCAGCCGTGGCGCGTCTGTCAATCTATTATCCACCAAAAGAACGAGTGCTTTTTCCTCCACCGAATCCGGAGCGTGAGCGAGAAGTGGAGCGGGCAGAATTGGTGAGCCGGGAGCCGGCCGTGTTACTTGCATTATTGTAAGCACCGCTATTGACGTACGCACCAGAATTCACTGAACGCCCGCCCATACGGCCCAGCATCAAAAAGCCAAAGTAGCCCAGACCCGCACTACGGAAAGGCCGGCTAACGGCGCTGGTATCGGAGGATACCTGGGTGGCCAGTTTAGCTTCTTCAAGGGTAAAAGTATCTCGCTCGCCCGACATTTTTTCCACGATGATGCGGCTGTCTTCTATCCGGTCGACGGATTTTTCGGAAGCAATCTTGTAGTCCTCCGGGCTGACTTCGGTCACCGTGGTGATCAGTCCTTCGGTGGGTTCCTGGTAAGTGTCTTCGGGGCTACAGCTGAATAGGATAAACCCAAGTCCAACGGAAAAGAGGGTAGGAAGAATTAGGTGCTTGTATAGCATGATTCGTCAGGGGGTTTTTGAAGGCTACAAGATAGGGAATGTGGCAGACTCGGTTGCTTTGGGGTAAAACCGTGCTACTCATTGTCTTTACCACGGGTTCTTCTGAGGACGGCTAGGCCTAAATCTCTCCGCCCCACCCAATCGAGTAGGGTAAGGAGCAGCCCAATTGCCACTCCTTATCCCTCTCCCACCACTTAGGGACGGGAAAGAAATAAAGTGTCGTTCTTGCTCTGGTGAATTTTGGTCGCTGGAGAGGCAAAAAACGTAGGCAACACCGTAGTGTTGGCGAGGCTTTTTAACGAAGCCCGCAAGCAAAAGCCTCAGGTCAAGAAACACGTTTTATTTAAT
>JBLHRW010000356.1:0-4900 GCA_047626445.1 Neolewinella sp. | reverse complement strand
CGAACCCCTGCAACGTGAGCGAAGCGAACCCTGCAACCTGAGCGCAGCGAACCCCTGCAACCTGAGCGAAGCGAACCCTGCAACCTGAGCGCAGCGAACCCTGCAACGTGAGCGAAGCGAACCCCTGCAACCTGAGCGCTAGCGAACTCCCATAAAAACTTTTCCCAAGCTACGTAGCGTTACACACGATACGTACCTTCGCCGATCAACAGTATAACAGCCTTACTTTATGGTACCAACCAACGAGGCTGTAGTACAAAAAGACCAACCAAGCTGCTATGAAGACCCTGATGACTTCTGCCCTACCCTACGCCAACGGCCCCCTTCACCTGGGCCACCTGGCTGGAGCCTACCTTCCCGCCGACATCTTTGCCCGCTACCAGCGGCTGATGGGCCGCGAGGTACTGTGGGTTTGTGGATCTGATGAGCACGGTGCAGCCATCACCCTGAGGTCCAAAAAAGAAGGTATATCTCCAAAGGATATTGTTGATAAATACCACGAGCTGAATAAGGGGAGCTTCGCACAGCTCGGTATCACCTTCGACTATTACCACCGGACCAGTGCGCCCCTACACCACGAAACGAGCCAGGATTTCTTCCTAAAATTATTGGAGCGGGGCGATCAGTTTGAGGTAAAAACGACCGAACAATACTACGATCCGGAGGCGAAGCAATTCCTTGCCGATCGGTACATCAAAGGAACTTGCCCGAATTGTGGCTCGACGGATAAAGCCTACGGAGACCAGTGTGAAAACTGTGGCAAGGACCTCTCTCCTACCGAGTTGATCAACCCGTCTTCAACCATCAGCGGTGCCAAACCAGAACTGCGGGAAACCACTCATTGGTTTTTCCGCCTTGACAGCCATGAAGCCTGGCTCAAGGAATGGATCAAAAACGGCAAGGTTGATGGCGTCCAGTTGCATGACCCAAAAGAATGGAAAAAACACGTTATCGGCCAGTGTATGAGCTGGCTCGATGGCGGTTTGCATCCACGGTCGATTACCCGGGACCTCGATTGGGGTATTCAGGTCCCCGTGGAAGGTGCCGAAGGCAAGGTGTTGTACGTCTGGTTCGACGCCCCGATTGGTTACATCTCGGCCACGAAACAATGGGCACTGGAGAACGATGGTGATTGGGAAGACTGGTGGAAAGGTGACGACAGCCGGCTGCTACACTTCATCGGAAAGGACAACATCGTTTTCCACTGCATCGTTTTTCCCTCGATGCTAAAAGCTCACGGCGATTACAATTTGCCGGAGAACGTACCGGCAAACCAATTCCTCAACTTCGAAGGGGACAAGTTCTCGAAGTCCCGTGGTTGGGGCATCGAATTGCACGAGTACCTGGAAACATTCAAAGCGTTCCCGAATGGCAAGGACGCTTTGCGTTGGGCCTTGATTCGCAACCTTCCGGAACAGCAGGATGCGGACTTCACCTGGGATGGCTTTACCGAATACCACGACAAAGACTTGGCGGACAAGCTGGGTAACTTCATCAACCGGGTAACGGTGCTGACGCATAAATACTTCGGCGGTAGCGTACCGGAGCATCCGGGCGGGCAGGATCAGGCGGCGCAGACGCAGGTGCAAAGTGCGGTTTCAAGTGCCGTCTGCAAGATCGGGCAGGACATCGATGCCTACCGCTTCAAGGACGCAGCCACCTCCTTCGTAGAGCTGGCCAGTTTCGGAAATACCTACCTCCAGGATGCCGCCCCCTGGACCCTCTACAAAGCCAACCCTGACGATCCCAGGATCGCAGAGACCATGCACGACTGCGCGCAAATCGCAGCTGCGCTGGCCATCACGGCCACTCCCTTCATCCCCTTTGCCGCCGAGAAACTTCGCGCGGCCCTCAACCAAATCCCGGCCACCCACGGTGACTGGCAGCTCGCCCTCGATGCCCTGGCAGCAGGCCAGCCACTACTCCCTGCAGGCCATATTCTTGGTCAAGCCGGCGTCCTCTTCCCAAAAATCATTGACCGGAAGGACGACAGCCGCAATCAGATTATCCAGGGGGAACGGGATAAACTGACGGCAATCCTTGCCGCTAAAGAAGCCGCATCGGCCGAAGCCAGTGCCGATGCCGCCGACCGGCCGGAAGCAAAGCCCGAATGCACCTTCGATGACTTCATGAAGCTGGACCTGCGCACCGCTACCATCCTCACAGCAGAAGCCGTCAAAAAATCCAGCAAACTCCTGCACCTCACCGTTGACCTTGGTAATGAGCAGCGCTCGGTAGTGTCTGGGATTGCCAAGCATTTTGCGCCCGAAGATGTCGTCGGCAAACAAGTTGTCTGCGTTACTAACCTCGCCCCGCGTAAGATGGCGGGGGTACTCAGTGAAGCCATGATTCTGATGGCGGAAGATGAATCGGGGAAGCTCGTTTTTGTCAGCCCACCGGAAGGGTTTGGTAATGGGTGGGTGGTACGGTAGGGTCTTGATAGTGGGTAGGCTACCGCATATGGCAGTTCACTTCGTTCGTGCAGTGAAATGAAGTTCTCACGAAGGTGGACCATCATGAGAAAGAAAGAAAACTATTCCGCTGCCTCACAAACGAAGTGAAGATAGCCGCGCGGCGGCGCTCCCTACTACCTAGGCCGGAGGCCTAGGTAACCGCCGAAATCGATTTCTGTATTATCGCCAATATTCAGACTTTGTCGTTGACCGCCGATACTGGCGTCGTTACCGACTACGGAGTCGCGCAGGACGATGTCTCGGATGGTGGCAAAGTCGCCGATAATGGAGTCTGCGACAATGGCGTGTTCCAGTTTGGTATTGGCACCGAGGGTGACGTAAGGGCCAACGATAGAATTGGAGATGTCACAATCGGGACCGATGTGGACCGGATGGATGATGATGCTGTTGTCATACGGCGGCGGGTCATCCGTCGCGAAGCCATCCCGGTCAAGAAAGATGGCATTGGTTTTGAGCAGGACATCCCGCCGGCCACAGTCGAACCAGTTATCGACGGTGATGGTAGAAAACTCGGTTCCCCATTCGAGCATCCGGGCCAGAGCATCCGTCAGTGGATACTCGCCGATACTTTGTACATCATTTTCGATATTGTAGGTACAGGCCTCAATAAACTGCCCTACCTCACGCACCTTGTAGCAGCCAACCATCGCCATATTCGATTTAGGAATGGTTGGTTTTTCAATTAGGTTACGGATATTGCCATCGATGTCGTGCTCCACAATGCCGAACTGGCGAGGATCATCCACCAAGGTGACACCCAGGCAGCTCGTCTTACTGGTTTTGAAGGCTTCGAGGTCCGCGTCGATAATGGCATCGCCAAAAAAGATGATCAGTTCATCAGCATCGGCGTAGTGGTCACGCGCCAGCCAGATCGCATGAGCGGAGCCCAAACGTTCCTCCTGAGTCACAAAAACGGTGTGCAGATCAGGGTAAGTACGCTCGATATATTCCCGGATTTTTTCTCCCAGGTATCCGATAATAAAGACATATTCAGTTATGCCCAGCTCGATAAGCCCATCCATGATAAAGCTGATGATGGGCTTGCCCGCCACTGGAATCAAAGGCTTTGGCTGGGTATAAGTCAGCGGACGCAAACGCATACCGGTACCCGCAACGGGAATAATTGCTTTCATGGCCACAAGATAAGCGTGCCAGGTGGATATTTAGCAGGCGCGGACGCAGGTACCGGCTCCCCATGCTCGCCAAAGGCTCGCCCCCAAAGGGGGAGGTTGAAAGAGCAAGGTGATGAAAGCATCTATTTGCTCCCTGGTCCTTTCCGCTGCACCTGTAGTGGGCTTCGCCAGTCTACTACGCTCAGCATAAATACCAACTTCGTTGGCCGCGCCTAAGAATGCCAGGAATCCAACAAAATGAGCCTTACGCTTCCACCCATTCCTCTCCCCGAAATGTCCAACCTCCTTTTACCTTCTTCCACTTACCCCCTAAGTACTTAAAGCCTGGGCGTTTCTTTACCTCCCGCGCTGGAAGATAGGTATAGGCCCCGTCTTTGACAGCCCAACCAGCCTTGGTCATCATGCAGCAAGTGCCGGGTTCAGGGAGTTCCCTTTTTGCAAAAGCAGTGGGAACTTCGGGACGTTCCTTCACGATCAACTGCGCCGAAGCCGAAGCCAGGGTAAAAAGGAGTAGACAGGAGGTAAAAATCGATTTGAACATAGTAGGTTGCAGGGATAAATAGTCCGAAAAATTCAGGAGGGTAAAATTACGTGATGCTGGTATAACCGTTGAGAAAGCAAGGATATTTTCCGAGGTATGTCCTATGACTTACCCCAGTGACAATTTATAGTTCCTTACGCCACAAAAGCAAGTATCTTTTCGTAGGAAAGAAAAATCCCACCCCCAAATCAATGTTCGGGGGTGGGATATTCTTTGTACTAAAGACCGGGAGGAATCTACTCCACTACTTTTTTAGCACAGCAGGCACCATCAGCACCTTTAGCGGAGGCGTCTTTCGGCTTACAACAAGCGGCGAGCGCTTCCTGTGCCTTTGGGCGGGCAGGTACGTCATCAGCATTATAGCCGGTATTCGCGATGGCCTGACGCAGCGTAGCCGCATCGAGCACCTTGTCATCGTACTTGATTTTCACCTTTTTGGTGACCAGGTCCAGTTCCGCAGACTTTACCCCCTCAAGAGCGGTAAGGCTGCTCTCGATACTGGTCTTGCACATGCCACAAATAGCATTCGTCTGGATAGTGATTTTTTCTGTCGGTGCTGCCATGGCGATTAAGCCGAAAAGGGCAACGAAAAGGAATAGTTGTCGCATAATTATTAGAAATTTATTATTAAAGATAAGGAGATTTTAGAAAAGAGATTAAGAAAGCTCACTGATTAAGATGAGTTTAACGGGAATTCGCTGCGCTCAGGTTGCAGGATTCGCTGCGCTCAGGTTGCAGGGTTCGCTGCGCTC
>JBLHRW010000355.1:0-4901 GCA_047626445.1 Neolewinella sp. | reverse complement strand
CGTAAATCGTTTCAACAACCCGTACTAGTACAGTGTAATCTAAGTTTCGTAGTGCCGGGGCTAGTTGTATGTCAAGTTTGAAACTGGCATATTAGTGTAATACATAGCAGCACGTCACCCCTGCCTGCCACATTTTGCACTAAATTGTCAAAATTGACCTGACAAACCGCTAAACAATGAAAGCAGCACGCTACCAAAATTTCCAAGGGCCCATAACCATCGAAAATCTCCCCGACCCAAGCCCAAAAGACAATGGAGTGGTCATTAAGGTAGAAGCGACCGGCCTTTGCCGCAGCGATTGGCACGGCTGGATGGGCCACGATACTGATATTGCCCTCCCCCATGTTCCAGGGCATGAGTTAGCCGGTACGGTGGCGGCAGTAGGGAAAGCGGTACGCAACTTTAAAATTGGCGACCGGGTCACGGTCCCTTTCGTTTGCGGCTGTGGCATTTGTGGAGAGTGTAATTCCGGCAACCATCAGGTTTGCGACAACCAATTTCAGCCAGGTTTTACCCACTGGGGATCTTTTGCGGAGTACGTGGCGATCGACTTTGCGGACACCAACCTTGTAAAGCTTCCGCCGGAGATAAGTTCCGTTGCTGCAGCTACCCTTGGGTGCCGGTTCATCACTTCTTACCGCGCCGTCGTTCAGCAGGGCCGGGTTACCGGCGGGCAGTACGTAGTGGTCCATGGCTGTGGCGGCGTCGGTCTTTCGGCAATCATGATTGCCAACGCCCTTGGCGCACAGGTCATCGGGGTAGACATCAGCGAAGAAACGCTGCGTTTTGCCCGAAGCCTCGGTGCCGTTGCCACCGTGAACGGAGCAAACAGCGCTGATGTGGTGGAAGAGGTCAGGCAGCTGACCAAAGGCGGTGCCCACGTTTCCATCGATGCCCTGGGCAGCCAGGAGACCTGCTTCAATTCGATCTCCAACCTCAGAAAGCGCGGCAAACACATCCAGGTCGGCCTCATGACTGGCGACCATCAGCACCCCAACATACCAATGGACAAAGTGCTGGCGCACGAACTAGAAATCTTAGGCAGCCACGGGATGCAAGCCCACAAGTACCCCGAAATGCTGGAGATGATCCGCAACGGGAAGTTGCACCCGGAAAAACTCATTGAAAGAACGATCAGCCTTGCAGAAGCGACGGTCGCCTTACCGAAGATGAATGAGTTCGAGCACCGGGGAGTGCTGGTGGTTGATTCCTTTTAGGGACGCCGTATGTTCCTACCCCCGCCCAATACTCCCCCGCCCAAACCGCCTACGTACCCGGTCCAAAGCCCCCAGCAAAGCGCTGTCTTCCTCCGTATCAGTAAACAGGTCCAGTTGCGTGTGTCCGGCCGCGAGGCGGTCGAAACGAACCCCTACCAGACGGATGCACTGTCGGCGGATAAACAGGTCCGTAAACAACTGGTCCACTATCGGCAGCAGCTGCTGGTCGTGGGCGGTGTACTTGATACGCCGGCTTTTGGTGTAGGTATTGAAGTCGGTGTAACGAATCTTGACGGTGATGCCCGCCGTCAGCTTTCCCGCCTCGCGGAGGTCATAACCGAGGCGCATCGTCATGTCCCGAAGGCACCGACGGAGCGCAACCACGTCGATGGTGTCAGCCTGAAAAGTATGTTCGGTAGAGAACGATTTCCGATCGGTATGAGGAACTACCGGCCGGTGGTCGATGCCGTTGGCGCGTCGGTGTAATTCCCGGCCCGGCTTGCCAAACTCTCGCTCCAAGAGCTTGATCGGCACCTGACTCAGGGTCCCCGTCTTACGAATACCGAGGAGGCTGAGTTTACGCGCGGTTTCACGGCCAACCAAGGGTATTTTCCGGACGGGCAACGGGGAGAGAAACGCCCGTTCCGCTCCCTCGGCTACCCAGCCGGAACCGTTCGGCTTGGCCTCTCCGGCGCGCACCTTCGATACCAGTTTATTGATCGCCAGCCCGGCCGATAGCGGCAGGCCCGTCTCCCGGCCGATCCGCGCCCTTAACTCCTTACTCCACTGCACACAACCGATGTAGCGGTCCATGCCCGAAATGTCGATGTAGAACTCATCGATCGATGCCTTCTCGAACAAGGGCCCTTCCTCAGCGATGATCTCCGTGATGATGGCGGAGTGCTTTTCGTAATCCTCGTAGTCTCCCCGAATTACCTTCGCCGCCGGGCACCGGCGGAGGGCCAGCGCCATCGGCATCCCCGCATGAATGCCGAAATGCCGGGCCTCGTAACTGCAGGAACGGACCACTCCCCTGCCGCCTCCCCCCCCCACGATGACCGGCAGACCAGCCAACCGGCTGTTCTTCATGATTTCTACGGACGCGAAAAAAGCGTCCATGTCCAGGTGGAGGATGGCTTTTTGGAACATGTTCTTTACGGAGCTACTAGTACAATTAGTTGCAAATAACGTTCGCAAAAGTACATAAAACAAACAAAATGTGTTAATTTTAAAAGAAAGCGGTTACCTATGAGAAAGGACCGGTTGTCAACGCTTCTAATTTCTGAATCGTAGATGACAACAGATTAGGCTGATCAACACAGGTATTGCGGCGCTATCGCCCCAATCGCGTCTTTAATACCTTAGTAGTTAGGTTACTCCCTTAGTGCCTTAGTGGTTACGACTCCGCCGCCCCGCGAAGCAACGCCAGCGCACGCCCCAAGGCCTCCGCATTATCCATCACCACCTCATCCGCCCCCGTTACCCCATCGTTCAGTCCGATCAGGTAGCAACCGGCAGCTTTGGCTGCAATACCTCCGGGAGCACTGTCTTCGATCGCGATGCATTGATCTGCCGGTAAGCCCAGTTGCTGAGCGGCCAGCAGGTAAATATCTGGCGCTGGCTTGAGGTGCTCTACGTCGGTGGCGGTCACGATGGTATCCGTGAACCGGTCAAGGCCCAGGGCGGGTACGACCACCGCTGCATCTTTTCGGCCGCTGTTCGTGGCAATAGCCAGGGGGAAGCGCGCGCTGATGGTCGCCAGTTGCTCCGAGACACCAGAGAACCCTTTGCCGGAAGTGCGGACCAGGGCGTGAAATCGTATTTGCTTGGCTTCGATCAGGGTATCCACCGAAACGGAGAGCTGATGTTCGTCGATCAGCCAGGCGGCTACCGCCCGATCGCTGGTGCCGATCCATTGGTCGAACCAATGAATGTCATAGTTCAGTTGGTGCACTTCCGCTAGCATCTCGAGCCAGGCGGCACAGTGTTGGGGTTCGGTGTCGGCTAGGGTGCCGTCGAGGTCACAGAGGAGACCGAGAAAATTAGTCATAGTTCAGTAGTATAATAGTCGATAGTTCATAGTGAGCAAGTTCATAGCGCGTCTTGACTATGAACTATTGCACTATGAACTATCGAACTTCATCAAGGAAGTACGCGTAAAAAAGGCCAGTACTAAATAATGAATAAACCCCTAAAAGGTTGGGTTACTTAACGAGTAAGCGACGGAATACATCCGCACCTTTAGTCAGCACGGCACCGCTGGCTTTAACCTGATCGCCCATCAACTGGAATTGTTCAGTAGCCTGATCAGCACGCGCCTGTTGGCTGCGACCTACAAGAAATACAAAACTCAGGCCACTAAGCGTGAGTAGTAGTACGAATACTAACGAGTACCATTTTGATTTGTGGGAAGACATTTTAAGATGGGTTTTTAATTGGCTAACAAGTTACGGTTTATCCGGGTATTTAAGAAACCTTTAAGCCGCCAGTCAGGGGATTGTCGACTAACGTTTAAATTTCATCGACGAAGAAAGTGACACCAGGTTTCATAATATAGACGGGGAGACAAAGCAAAAGGTTGCACGTTACCTTTCTCTGCACCTGCGTTCTCGCCAAAAAAATAATTTTCAGGCGGGAACGCAGGTGCAAAAGAATGGTTAAGAGCAGGCTGACCACCCCGCATTTTTACTAGAAACGGAGGGCTGCTACGCAGTTATTTGTACTCACAGAGGGCCGCACAGTGGAAGCACATCGGCCGACGTTGCAGGGGTTGCAACGTGAGCGTAAGCGAACTTCTGCAACTTGCAACCTCTCTAAAACGCCTTCATCACATCCACCAACACCTGCACGCTTTCCGGCGGCATGGAGTTGTAGATGCTGGCCCGGAAACCACCTACGGAGCGGTGCCCTTTGATGCCAACGCAGCCAGCAGCGGCGGCGGCGTCGAGGAACGGCTTGGTATCCGCCTCATTGGTCGGCACGAAACATACGTTCATCACACTCCGGCTACCGGGATCTTCCACAGCGTTACGGAACTTAGGGTTACGGTCGATCTCGTCGTAAAGTAACTTGGCCTTCGCAGCATTTTTCTTTTCCATAACGGCTACCCCACCCTGCTCTTTAACCCAACGCAGGGTCAGCATGCTGACGTAAATCGGGTAAACGGGCGGCGTATTGAAGCTGGATTGCCCCTTGATGTGAACGCGATAATCCAGCATGGCGGGGAGTGTACGCTTCACATGGCCAAGTAAATCTTTACGAACGATCACCAGCGTAACACCAGCTGGGCCCATATTCTTCTGCGCACCGGCGTAGATAATGCCAAAACGTTCCAGGGGCAGCGGACGGCTGAAGATCTCGGAAGACATATCGGCCACCAGCGGTGCGTCCGTTTCCGGGAATTCCTGGAATTGGGTACCAAAAATGGTATTATTGCTCGTCATATGGACGTAGCGCAATCCGGAAGGGATGTCGTATCCGGAAGGAATGTAGTTGTAATTCTTGTCTTTGCTGCTCGCCAGTACATTGACGTGGCCAAATATTTTGGCTTCTTTGATGGCTTTGGCAGACCAGGCGCCGGTATCGATGTAACCGGCGGTATCGTCTTCGTTGAGCAGGTTCATCGCCGTGAGGTAAAACTCACTGCTGGCACCGCCAGTAAGGAACAGTACACCATACTCATCA
>JBLHRW010000354.1:0-4915 GCA_047626445.1 Neolewinella sp. | reverse complement strand
TTACTCCGGCACCTTGTCGGCCGCGATGGAAGCCAGCCTGGAAGACATCCCCAGCATTGGATTCAGCTTTTTGGACTATAAGTCCGATGCAGATTTCTCTCCGTGCCGCCCCTACGTCCGTAAATTGATCAGTCACGTCCTACAGCACGGGATGGAAGAGGGGAGTTTGTTCAACGTTAATATCCCTAACCTGCCCGTGGAGGAGATTAAAGGCTTGAAAATCTGCCGACAGGCGGAAGCCCGCTGGGTAGAAGAATACGTGAAAGGAGAAGACCCGCGCGGTCGTCCGTATTACTGGCTGACAGGAAAGTTCGTTAATGAAGATCCCCGGGAAGACGCGGACGCGAATGCTTTGCAAGCAGGCTATGTTACGCTTGTACCCAGCCATCACGATCTGACGAACCATGCAGCGTTGGCGCGCTTAGAAGCCATCGAAGCAGCGCTCCAACCAGACGGGGCGGGGACTGGAGATCAGGGGATTAGCAAAGAACAACGCCTCGAACAGTTCTAATTCGCTGCGCGCCTGACCGTTTACGACGTAAAAAGCCCCGCTCCGTAAGCAAGTTGCTTTTCATGCAATACGTGACGTCAATCCGACTACCTTTGCTTACGGTATCGCAGGGGAAATTCCTCGGACCGCGCCCATTAGGCATCTTAGTTTTTGACAGCCTCGAGAAGAGGATCATTATCTCATGAGAGTATTGCGATATTTTACTTTCTCCGGATCGTTCACGAAAGATGAGAACACCCAACATCAACCGTCCGGTACACTTTAAGAGCGCGCTTCGTCTTGACGAGGTGCGCTCTTTTTATTGCGAAGCAAAAAAAGAGCAGACGGTGTTGCGCATCTCGGTAGACGGCCTTCGGCCTTGGTAGATTGATAGGCTGCCGCACGCCTTTACTCGCTACGCTCGGTAGAATTATCGATTTTGAATTGGCTACCGCAGCAGATATGCGATGAGCTGCGCTGTTGCCTGCGGCGGTGGCGGTATTTAACATGCGATTTTACTGCCGCACGGGGGAGCTCGCTTGCGCTCATAGGGACTCAGTCTTTAGTCCTTTTTTCGCTCCTTCCTCCTCTCTCGGCGGCAACGCTGTGCCACCTCTGTGCCTCTCACTGTGCGGTCTTCTGTGAAACTATGTGTTACTACGGCGTTTCCCCTGTGCGCTCTTCTGTGAGAACCAAGAGCTGCGTGGCAGCCCTTAATGCTTTAATTTTCTTAATGGTTCTCCCTCAGCTTACGTGGGCAACAACCCCCAATCAATCAATCCTTTTATCTTCGCACCATGCAAGAAACCATCGTAGCCATAGCAACGCCCACTGGAGAAGGGGCCATCGGAATCGTCCGCCTCTCCGGAGCAGGGTGCATCGCGTTGGTGGATGATTTTTTTCCGGCGCGGACGCTGGTGCAAAGTGAAGCCAGAAGAGCATGGTTCGGTATCCTGGCCGGAGAGGACGGGGAGGCGATTGACGAAGTCGTAATTACCTTATACCGTGCTCCAGCAAGTTATACCGGAGAAGATGCGGTGGAGATCAGTTGCCACGGTAGTTCCTACATCCTTCGAAGGGTGGTGCAACTTTGTATCGACGCCGGCGCGCGGATGGCCCAGCCGGGGGAATTCTCCCAGCGTGCTTTCCTGAACGGAAAGCTTGACCTTAGTCAGGCCGAGGCCGTAGCGGACCTGATCGCAAGTGAATCGGCCGCAGCACACCGGATCGCCCTACGGCAACTGCGGGGTGGGGTGAGCGACGAAATCAAAGAATTACGGACGGCACTGGTCGACTTTGCCAGCCTGATCGAGCTGGAGCTTGACTTCGGTGAGGAAGACGTTGAGTTTGCCGACCGCACCGAACTCCGAGAGCTGGTGGACAAAATCAGGGCCCGAATCGAAGCATTAACGACGTCTTTCCGTTTAGGAAATGCCATCAAAGTCGGGATAACTACCGTGATCGCCGGCCGGCCAAACGCCGGCAAATCAACCCTGCTCAATGCCCTGCTCAACGAAGAACGCGCCATCGTCTCCGAAATCCCCGGTACCACCCGGGACACCATCGAGGAAACCCTCAACATCGGCGGCGTTACCTTCCGACTGGTGGATACCGCCGGTATCCGGGAAGCTTCGGATACCATCGAGGCCATCGGCGTCGAACGGGCCCTGGAACGGGTGCGAACCAGCCAGTTATTGGTCTACGTCTTCGACGTCATCGAAACGGACCCGGAGACCTTGTCTGCCGACCTGGACAAACTCTATCGCGAAGACCTCCAGCTGGTGGTCGTCGCCAATAAAATGGACCTCAACCCCTACACGAAATACGAACAATACTTCGGCGAAAACTACACCGGAAAATGGGCGGTACCGAACGATAATTTTATCCCAATGATCGCCAAATCCCGGAGTAACCTCAGTTATCTGCAGGATCGACTGCTCGCCGTAGCCACCGGTGGGACGGCGGGATTGGACCAGCAGCAGGTCGTTCTCAGTAACGCCCGACACTACGACGCGCTGCGCCGGGCCGACGAGGCACTAGTACGGGTTTTGAACGGCCTGAAGACCGGCCTCAGTCAGGACTTTATCGCCATGGACATCCGCCAGAGCCTCCGG
Source organism: Neolewinella sp. (assembly GCA_047626445.1). Taxonomy (GTDB): domain Bacteria; phylum Bacteroidota; class Bacteroidia; order Chitinophagales; family Saprospiraceae; genus Neolewinella. The sequence continues at coordinate 2,311 of JBLHRW010000354.1, read as the reverse complement.
GAACTCGGCGAAATCACCGGTGAAATAACCACAGATGATTTGCTCGGTAACATATTTTCCAATTTTTGTATTGGAAAATAGGCTACCGTTTCCTTGCCCATGGCTACCGTTCCGTAAAAGAGTAAAAGTATTGCAACTTCTAAATTACGCGACTTCAGCCACGATTACGTATCACTTATTTGGTTATAGTGGTAGGGTGAAGCGTTTTTCGGTGCTTTACCCGCTATTAGTGTCATTAATTCGTTGTAAGTAGGTGGGGCTGCCTTAACTCCTTGACTGTTAGATGATTTAAAGGAGTGAGCGTGACAAGTGCTGAAAGTTACCGTCGTAAGAACAAGTCTTGGTATTTTTATGTCTATAAGAACAAGAGCTTAATATCAAACTACATTATTTACTCTCTCATTCGGATTTTCCATAAAGGTTGCATAACGTGAATTCATATAACAACAGCGGTCAAGTTTTTACTGATCATTCTTCTACTAGCTACGGCTCCCCAGCCCCCGCTACCTGCGAAGATTTTGCGCCTAGTCCCAGATTTTCTAACAAACCAGATGGCATGAGCGACACAGAATATTTGGGTTATCTAGCAACTTGCGAGGAATCTTACGACATTACAGAGAGAACCTTCGCACTTTATACGCTCCACCCAAATGCACTCTACGCCATTTAGCCCTTTTCACGTTTACGAGATCGACCCTAAGCACCCTGCAGCCCGAATTCTCCCCTTTCATTACGTTCTGTGTTTTACTCAACCTGAGTTCTTTGAACCCGGGGTAAATTTTAACGTCGTAGGCTTTCCTATTTTAGACCGCCAGCCACGTGATGGAGATAAACGTATACGGCTTCCCCTTATCACTGCTCCTGATGGAGAACTTCGGATCATAAATGGTCCACTATTGGCAGTTGACTTACTGCAGCCGTTCAATCATTCAATATTACTACCACACAGCTGTGGACAGATAAAAGAGACGGAGAAAACGGAGTTGAAGGAAATGGTACGTCGCTTCCTCTCTCTTTGATAATCTGTGGGCATCGCTACTTGCCTTGTTCTCTTGATAAAAAAGGCCCACCCTCTTGGCAAGAAGGCGGGCCGGTACACTCAAAATGTCAAACCTAAAACGGGGATGAAAGGATAGCGGCCGGGGCCGACCACCTGGGCGAGCCTTCGTCTCGCAGTCAAGGGACTACTACCTCGCCGTTGGTGGCGCGGACGACCCGTTGGCCGCTATTACCTTCCATCAAATCTTTAGGTGGGGCTTCGCCCCACTTGTTACAGGCCAGTCGCTACGCTCCTTGTTGCAGGGTCGCTTACACTCCGGTTGCAGGTGTTACAGGGGAGGCGGGCTGCAACCCCTGCAACCGGAGCGGAAGCGACCTGCAACCCCAGGGATCGCAACGCGACCCTACAGTTCATCGTATCTCCACAACTCCAGGTCATCGATCATCCGGACGAGCTTATCACCATAACGGGGATCAGTGGCGTAGCCAGCTTTGCGCAGGCCGTGCGACCAGCCTTTGTAATCGGTAATGGGTAGCTGGAAGAGGTTTTTGTAGCGGTCCTTCATCAGCACCTGAGAATGGGCACGGTAGCTTTCTTCAGGGGATTCGAAGATGCGGAAGAAGTCTTTGTGATGATCATCGGAGTGATTGGAGCAGTGGCCCTTTCTACATTTTTTGCTGAAGCATTTGATGCCGAAGTGATTGTGGTTTTTTCGTGCAAGCGTACTGCGTCCAGTCCCACTTTCCAGCAGGCCTTGCGCCAGGGTGATGCTGGCGGGGATGCCATGAGTTTGCATTTCGGCCAGGGCTACCAACTTGAACTGATCAACGTAGACGAGTTGCTTTTTCTGCCTGGCCGTCCACTCCTTTACCGGAGCAACGTAGCTGGCCAGCTTTGCTTCTCCAACGCCCACTGCGCCTGCGTCCGCGCCTCCGGAAATTTGTGGGCCTTCCACTGAATGCGCGAAAACGGATGATTCGTTAATGGTAAAAAGCCCGTCTCCGTCAATGGTGAGGCTGAAGCTCAGCTCTCGCTGGGTCACCAGAATGGTAAGGGAGGCCAGTACCACCAATTTTGTCCACGGGCTGGTCACCTGACGGTGCACCCGACGATAAATTTCTTCGAAAAAAAGTCGCCAACCAGCAGGGATTGGTAAGTGAACATGTTTCATTTTGTTTGAATTGTGATCGCAAGGTACAGGAAATGTTTTAAAATAAAACTATGCCGCCATAAAAAGTTTTAAAATCCTTTTAACTGTTCCTTAAGGACCGTCGGAAATTGGGTGCGTTACCTTTGTCAGACCAGTTAAAT
>JBLHRW010000353.1:0-4922 GCA_047626445.1 Neolewinella sp. | reverse complement strand
CTTTTTGCGGTAGATTTCCCAGCGAATTCAGTCACTTAACCCGTTAAACTCCCGAATTCACCAGTCATCTACCACAAAAATGGCTCACGTTGGCTCAGATTCGGTTCTCCCCGACAGGCTGCTAGTGTGTCAAGTTTAAAATTGACATATTAGTGCAATACATGGCAGCACGTTACACCTGCCTGCCGGCGGCCTACTTTTTAAAAGTTCAAAGCCCTATATTCAGTTATCGGATTACCTAGTTATCGGGTAACCGGGTTATCCTTGTACCAGTAACCGGACAACTAGACAGCCGGACAATCCGACAACTAGACAACCGGACAACTAGATAACCGAACAACTAGACAATTTGAAAATTCGATAACCATGCAAAAAATCCTACTCCTCCTTCTCGGCATCTTCACCTCCTTTTCCGCTTCGGCGCAGGAAGTTATCACCGCTGAACAGCAGGACACCACCCCTGCTGTCGTCCTCAACATCGTATTACCCATCCGGGTAGATTACGACGTGGCCAATTACAAGATCACGTATAGTACCATCGATGCGTTGGGGCAACCTGATACGGCCAGTGGCTTACTTTGTGTACCGCTCATTGGTGATATTGAGGTTCCGTTGGCCCTTTACAACCACGGGACGGTGGGAGAACGCAGCGCCGTGCCCAGTAACCCGACTACCGGGGAACGTTTGTTAGTACAAGCCATCGCTGCCAGCGGCTACATCACCCTAGCACCTGATTACATCGGTTTGGGAGACAGTGACGGCATTCATCCCTACGTGCATGCGGCCAGCGAGGCAAGTGCGGGTCGGGATCTGGTCATTGCCGTCAGGAAATGGTTGCAGGATGATGTTGCCTTTTTCAACGACCAACTGTTTATCACCGGTTACAGCCAGGGCGGGCACGCTGCGCAGGCGCTGCACCGGGACCTCGAGACAAACCCCACTGACGACGGGGTGGAGGTAGCTGCGGCCACCCACCTTTCCGGCCCATACAGTATTTCCGAGGTAATGGCGGGCACGTTGTTCGCTGAAGAACTGGCCACCTTGCCTGGCTACATTGCCTACACCTATGTAAGCTACAACAGTGTCTACGGCTTGTACGACAGCCTCGCTCAGGCCTTTGTGCCCCCTTACCTATCAACCATCGACTCCTTCGCGAACGAACAGCTTTCTCTGGGAATTTTCAATGACCGGCTGACGCAGTTACTGATCGACAATGATGCCATCCTGGCCGACATCTTCCAAGACTCCGTTCGACAGACTTTGGCCAGTGGGGACCCCACCGCCCCCATAAATATGGCCCTGGCCGACAATGACACCTATGATTGGGCGCCGACGGCCCCTACGCTGATCTATTATTGTACCGAAGACGAGCAGGTGCCCTTCCGCAACGCCATCATCGCCGACTCCGTTATGCGGGCCAACGGCTCCACCAGCGTGTTACTGGAAACTGGCGGTGAGCGCGATCATGGCGGCTGCGTTGTTCCCGCCCTCCTACGTACCCTGGAATTCTGGGAAACGTACGCAGAAAGAATGCCCCTAAGCCTGGGCGAGCCAGTGGCACGGCCCGATATCCTGCTTGCGCCAAACCCCGTTGCTTCGGGCGAATGGCTGCGCCTGAACGGGCTCAGCAGTGCATCCCTACCCTATCACCTATACGACACTTCGGGGCGGCAGGTTGTTAGTGGCAACACCACTACCGACGGCACCTTACGCCTGCCTCAGCACCTCACACGCGGCTTGCACGTATTGCGGATCGGGCTGGAAGACGGCACTTCGCTGGTACGCAAGGTGATGGTGAATTAGAGAATAATAGAATGGGGGAAGGAGAGAATATTGTCACGTCATTCTCTCCTTCTATTATTTTCCCACGCCTTTTCAGAGCGCGGCCATCGCAGATGGCGTTTATGCTGGGCTTAGTCGACCGGCGAAGCCAGTCACAAAGTGCGCTACAGGTACGGGGGAAGGGAGCAAGGGGAGAAAGTCCAGGCTAAGGCCCGTCCTCTCTACCCTTGCTCCTTTTATCCTTTACTTAGGAACGCCGATTTAAAAATCTGCGCCAGATGGGCCCGAGGTCCTCTGCATCAGCGGCTTCAGGGGCAGAGCCAACCGACCGGCTGCGGCAAACCCTTTGATTTGTACCTTGTGCTACCCGCCTATTTGCGACAGCTCCTACTTGACTATCGACTACTAAACTACTCTTAATGTCTATTCAAATCCGCCAAGCCACCAAAGCCGACGCTTCCGCCCTCCACGGCCTGGTCGCCGAGCTGTCCGAATACGTCGGCGAACGCCATAATTTCACGGCCACCGTCCCTACCTATGAAGAGGACTTCGAGGCCGGTTTCTTCCATGCTGTCGTGGCCGAAGACGCCGGTAAGGTCGTCGGTATGGCCCTGTATTACTTCGTCTATTCTACCTGGAAAGGACGAATGATATACCTCGAAGACTTTGTCATTTCCAACGACTACCGGCGCCTGGGCCTTGGGCAACGCCTGTGGGACGTGCTCCTGGAACGCGGCCGCGAGCGCGGCTGCAAACTCCTCAAGTGGCAAGTCGTGGACACTAACACCGAAGCCATGAAGTTCTACCACGCCCAGGACGCCCTCATCGAAGACAACTGGCTGAACGGGAAACTGTACCTCTGATGGAAAGAACCGACCACCCTCAAGTCACCGAGCGTAGTCGAGGTAGTTTCAGCTTAAGCCAGTTGTATTAGCGCCCTTGATTCGCGTTATTAAGGTTACCAGACGACTAACTATCCCACCCGCTGCAACAGCCCCTCGGCCAGGTCGCGTAAGACCACTTTCATCGCAGCATCCCCACTCGCGGCATCAAGATGTGCGTAGGCTTCCGCCTGGAATTGATCGCGGAGAGCAGCTACGGCCTCCGGGATGCCCACAGAGGTCATCAGCTCCGTTACCCGGAGGACCTTTTCGGCCGGGTTGGCCGGGTTTTCGGCAAACCACTGGTTGAGTTCTTGCTGGCCCTCTGGGCCGAGCAGTTCAACGGCTTTGAGGAAGAGGAAGGTTTTCTTGTTGCGGATGATGTCGTTGCCTTTGAGTTTTCCGGTACTGGCACTTTCGCCGTAGGTGTCCAACAAATCGTCCTGGAGCTGAAAAGCGAGGCCCGTGAGGCGACCGAAGGCATAAAGGTGGTTGGCATCCTCCTGGCTTGCTCCGGCGGCCAGCGCACCCATCTCTAGGGCGCCGCCCAGTAAGACGGCAGTTTTCAGTTCGATCATCTTCAGGTACTCCACAATGGTGACATCGTTGTGGCTTTCGAAGTCAACGTCGTACTGCTGACCCTCGCATACGCCGGTGGCTACCCGGTTAAACGTTTGCATCAGCTGGGGCAAGGCCGCCGTGTTGGGGCAGCTGCTCAAGTGCTGGTAGGCCTGGATCAGCATCAGGTCTCCGCTCAGGATACCGGTATTGACGTCCCACTTCTCATGGACGGTCGCTTGGCCGCGCCGCAGCGGGCTGTCGTCCATGATGTCGTCGTGCAGTAAAGTGAAGTTATGGAACACCTCTACGGCGAGGGCTACAGGCATCCCCTGTTTCCCGTTTTCGCCGTCGCCAAACATCCTTGCGGCCAACAAAGCCACTACCGGACGGATCCGTTTACCCCCTAAGTCGAGAATATAATCGATGGGGTCGTAGAGGCCCCTTGGTTCTCGGTCGGAGAAAGTGGCTCGTAGTTCGGTGATGAAACGTTCGCGTAAGCTGGTGATGATCAGGGGGCTGGTAGACATAGCGCAAAAGTACAAAGCCGCTTTGTTTTGCAACTATGTAAAAGTGCAATCCCGTTAACATCGCGTCGAGTTAAAAAAACTAATACTTTTTTAGCAAACAGCTTGCACATGTTCTTTCGATGAACGTACCTTTGCGTCGCTTTTGGATAAAAGCATGTCGATCCTTTAGCTCAGCTGGTTAGAGCATCTCACTTTTAATGAGAGGGTCCTGGGTTCGAAACCCAGAGGGATCACATCAAATCCAACAACAGTTGGTGATTTAAGCCCCAATTCAGTGTATAGCTGAGTTGGGGCTTTTCTTTTGTTGAAAATTAATCAAACATTTTGTGTCTTTCCGTGTCTATTTGCGTATATTTGAGATGTAGTTCAAAGCTGTTTCTAAGTATCAAACGCATTTCTAAGAATGACTGTCCGACCCACACTATGGAAGTATGAACCCCGTAAAGATGGAACTTGTAACATCAAGCTCTACATCTCTCACGACGGGAAGAAATAATATGAGAAAACCGACTTCTACGCGCTGCCGGAAGAATGGGATAGCCGGCTTGGCCGCTTAAAGCGAAAGTCCCCGCTGGCGAATAAGATCAACAGCATCCTTAAGGGACGCGAAAGTAAAGATCCTGGGTGTCAGTTCGTCACTCATTCGTTTTATCGCTGATTACGTCGAGGACTGCAGGGCTGGCCGGGAAGAATTGAAGCCAGGTACCTGGAAACAATACATTGCGCACCGCAACAAGCTGGAGGCTTACGCCACTCATCGAGGGCTCGATGATATAGGCTTCGCCGATGTCAACCTTCCTTTTTACGCGGACTTCACCAGTTACCTCAGAGAATCTGGTACTGGGAGATCTGGCATTTCGAATCACATAAAGCACCTGAAGAAGTTTATGCAGTTGGGCCTCGATCGGGAGCTGCATAATAACGTTGCTTTTAAGGCAAAGGGATTTAAAGCGGAACGGGTACGGCCGAATGACAAAATCTATCTTTCTACCGATGAGATCGACCGGCTCTCGGCGCTCGACCTGAGCGATCGGCCCGGTATGGAAAGAGTGCATATTCCGGAGTCACTGACCCCCCAATTCCGGCCCACTGCCCCCCCCTGTGGAGAACTCACGCTAATCAGGGGTTACGAAGATAGATTATCGGAACGTTTCCGAAGGCTTTTACCTTT
>JBLHRW010000352.1:0-4926 GCA_047626445.1 Neolewinella sp. | reverse complement strand
TGCAGGAGGAGTGACCATCACAGACATTTTCCGCGTAGGCCCTGATATGTTTTTTGGCGGGGCCGCGGGTTCAAACAATACTAAGGAACGCCGTACAAATAACTTACGGTTTTTGACCGTCTTATTTTGCCCTCACCAAATTTAAAAATCATTTCCGTAACTGAGGCTATGCAAAGGGTTTGTAAATTCGGTGAGAACAAAAGCGTCAGGTCAAAAACCAGTAAGTTATTTATACGGCGTCCCTAAGGAACGCCGTATAAATAACTTACGGCTTTTGACCGTCTTATTTCAATGTTATCGTTCAAGTAATTATTATTTTAAGACCTTCCCCTTTAGTACCCGAGTGCAATAGTTCTAACCAAAATTGTAAGTCCAGCATTAAGCCCTTATCTTCGCCAGCGAATTTTCGCTAAATTTTATTCAACCCAGATCATGCAACATCGCATAAAGAAAGTAGCCGTACTCGGCTCCGGCGTAATGGGCTCGGGCATTGCCTGCCATTTTGCCAACATCGGCCTTGACGTACTGATGCTCGATATCGTTCCCTTCAGCCTCTCCGAAGAAGAAAAGAAGGACCCCGTGAAACGCAACAGCCAGGTCAACGGAGCACTCGCTGCGGCCCTGAAATCAAAGCCGGCAGCGCTCTTCAAAAAAGACTTCGCCAGCCACATTGTCACTGGTAACTTCGACGATGACTTCGACAAGATCGCCGACGCAGACTGGATCATCGAGGTAGTGGTAGAGCGCCTCGACATTAAGCAGCAGGTCTTCGAACGGGTTGATAAGCACCGGAAGCCCGGTGCTTTGGTTACTTCCAACACTTCCGGTATTCCGATCACGATGTTGGCGGAAGGGCGGTCCGATGATTTCCGCAAGCACTTCTGCGGCACACACTTCTTCAACCCACCACGCTACCTCCGCCTTTTCGAGGTCATCCCGCACGAGGATACTGACCCTGGCGTAGTAGATTTCTTCATGCACTACGGCGACGTTTACCTCGGTAAGCAAACCGTACTATGTAAGGATACTCCCGGTTTTATCGGTAACCGCATCGGCGTCATGTCTGGCGTACAGATGATGGACCTGACGGTGAAGTACGACATGACCATCGAGGAAGTAGACGCTATTACCGGCAGCCTTATCGGCCGGCCGAATACCGCGACCTACCGTCTCCAGGATTTGGTCGGCATCGACACCAGCGCCAAAGTATCCGCCTTCGTGATGATGAACGTCAAAGACGACGAGTACATCGAAACGGTAAAAACCAAGGAGCAGCCTGCGTTCATGGGCTTCCTGATGGAAAACAAGTTCTACGGAAATAAGTCCGGCCAGGGTTTCTATAAGAAGACCAAAAAGCGGGATGAAAACGGCAAGAGCATTATCCATGCCCTGAACCTAAAGACGATGGAATACGCCCTGGCCACCCAGCCACGGCCCGCCATTGGTAAAGCGAAGATGATCGACGACATGGGGAGCCGGATGAAAGCCCTCGTAAACGGAGAAGACAAAGAAAACAAATTCCTACGTGAATACTTCGCTGGCCTTATCGCTTATGCAGGTAACCGCGTACCAGAAATTGCAGACGACCTTTACAGTGTAGACGATGCTATGCGCACCGGCTACTTCTGGGAATCCGGCCCCTTCGAAGCCTGGGACCAGATTGGCCTGGCGGAAGGAATGACCATGATCGAAGAGATCGGCGGCAAAGTAGCCGACTGGGTCAAAGAGATGCAGGCTGCCGGCAACGATACTTTCTATAAAGTGGAAGGCGGCAAACGGATGTTTTATGACCAGGCGACGAAAGGCTACAAGCCCGTCCCCAGCCTGGAGAACTACATCATCCTGGATACCCTCCGAGACAGTGCGCCGGTGCTCAAAAACGACTCCGCTACGGTCCATGACCTGGGAGATGGTGTGATGTGCGTTGAGTTCACGTCTAAGTCGAACAGCATCGACGATGCCATCGGCCAAGCCATTTCCGACGCCATCGACAAGGCGGAAGCGGAAGGCTGGGCCGGTATCGTGATTGGTAACAACGCCAAGAACTTTACTGTAGGTGCCAACCTGATGAACGTTGGCATGCTCGCCATGCAACAGGAGTGGGACCAACTTGGCGGACTAATAAGCGGTTTCCAGCAGCTGAACATGAAGATCAAAACCTGTAAGGTCCCCGTAGTGGTGGCGACGCAGGGGTATGTCTTCGGTGGTGGCTGTGAGATCAGTATGCACGCCGATGCAGGCGTTTACGCTGCGGAAAGCTACATTGGCCTCGTGGAGGTTGGTGTCGGCCTGATCCCCGGCGGCGGCGGAACGAAGGAATTGGCGCTGCGCGCCTCCGACAAGTTCTTCGAGGGCGACGTAATGATGCCTACACTGGTCGATGCATTCCAGACCATCGCTACGGCCAAAGTATCCACTTCGGCCAGCGAAGCATTCGACTTCGGTTACCTGATCGAAGGCAAAGACTTTGTGGAAACGAACCTCCAGCGCAACATCGGGGAAGCCAAGCGTAAGGTACTGGAGCTCTCCCGCGAGTACGTGGCCCCGAGTATCCGTGAAGACATTACGGTACTGGGCCGCGCTGGTCTGGCGACCCTCTACACGGCGATCAACGAATTTAAACTCGGCAAGTACATCTCCGAATACGACGGTATCGTAGCTGGCCATGTAGCCAACATCCTTTGTGGTGGTGAACTTACCCAAACGCAACAGGTCGGCGAGCAATACTTACTGGACCTCGAACGCGAGGCTTTCCTTAGTCTGCTGGGCAACCAGAAGACGCTGGAGCGGATTCAGTATACGCTGCAGAATAACAAGCCCCTCCGCAACTAGTGAATGAGTGAAGGGAGGAATGGGTGAATGCCGCACAGGCACTGCTCTTTAATCCTTCCCTTGCACCGGCGTTCGCGCCTCATTATTCACTCATTCTTTCATTCAACAATTCAAGCATTCAATCATGGAAGCTTATATAGTAAAAGGATTCCGCTCCGCCGTTGGCCGCGCCAAAAAAGGAGGATTCAAAAATTACCGTTCTGATGACCTTGCCGTCGATGTGATCCGTCACCTGATGAGCACGGTTCCGGACCTGGACCCGAAGCTGGTCGATGACGTCATCGTCGGCTGCGCCAACCCGGAAGGGGAGCAAGGTCTACAGATTGGTCGCCTCATTGCTGCGCGTGCGCTCGGCAAGGAGGTTCCTGGTATTACCATCAACCGTTACTGTGCCTCCGGTCTGGAATCTATCGCTATGGCGGTGGGTAAGATAAAGGCAGGCTTTGGCGACATCTACCTCGCCGGCGGTACCGAGAGCATGAGTACAATCCCGATGACGGGCTACAAACTTAGCCCCAGCTACAAAGCTGCGATGGACAACATCAACTACCACGTCAGTATGGGTAAGACGGCAGAAGCCGTAGCCAAGAGATACGAGGTAACGCGGGAACAAGCGGATGCCTTCTCCGTTCGCAGCCATGAGAAAGCGGCCGCTGGTATCGATGCAGGTAACTTCGACGAACAGATCGTACCGGTTGAAGTGGAGGATATCTTCGTGAAAGACGGAAAGGTGGTCAAGACCAGCCATACCGTAAAGATGGACGAAGGTGTACGCCGCGGCACCAGCATGGAGGGCCTGGCCCGCCTGCGCGCCGTATTCGAGCAAGGTGGGGTAGTTACCGCCGGTAACTCCAGCCAGACGTCCGACGGTGCCGCCTTCTGCCTCGTAATGAGCGAGCGGATGGTGAAGAAACTCGGCCTCGAGCCGATTGCCCGGTTGGCTTCCTGCTCCGTTGGTGGTGTGGACCCACTCTACATGGGTATCGGCCCCTGCGTGGCCATCCCTAAAGCCCTCGAACGTGCTGGTCTCAAGATCGGCGACATCCAGCAAACGGAACTCAACGAAGCCTTCGCTACCCAAGCGCTGGCTGTCATCAAAACGATGGGCATTGACCCCGAAACGGTTAATCCAAATGGTGGTGCCATCGCTCTTGGTCACCCGCTGGGTTGTACCGGTGCCAAGCTCACGATCCAACTCCTCGACGAAATGCGCCGTCGCGACCAACGCTACGGTATGGTAACCGCCTGTGTGGGTGGTGGCCAGGGTATTGCGGGGGTATTTGAGCGGTTGAGTTAATACCGGTTACCCAGCTTTTAGGTTGGATTACTTAAATAGGGAAAGCCCCGAAACTTGATTGTTTCGGGGCTTTACTTATTGAAAAATAAGCTTTTTCATTACTTTGGTTTTTTCTCTGGCCTTGGCTTTTGTTGCTTTAGATTTTCTGGCACATTTTCAATATCCTCATTTAAAATATCCGTAAAGTGAGCATGATCCTCTTTGGGCAGCTCTTTTGGATCATGATTCTGAAGTATTTCAGTGCCTAAGATATACCCTATTCTTTCCAGGTTTTTTTCTTTCGACAAGCGAGACAGCTTAAAAATAAGTTCCCTATCATACTCTTTTCTGATAATTGTTGCCACGTGAAGAAGTTTTGACAACTCCATGCCATTAAAAGCAGTGCACATATTAGTTAAGACTTCTTTCGACTTTGAATAATTCAAATTGCCTGCTTTTTTCAAAATGGCATGAAGGAAATTAGCTAACTCACGGTGATAAAGCATCAAACCAATACCTCCCCAATTTTTTAATGTTCTTTCCAAAGCAAGGCTTGTGTCAACTAGCTGGCCGGGAAAATGCTGAACAACTAATACTAGACATCTATCTCTCAGGAGGGAAGAGCTTTCTTCAAGAAATTCGGAAAGTTGAATAAAGTATGAGAAAAACCGATCAGGAATATCCCTACTCGTTAATACTGGCATAAAATGCAGAAGGTCTAGAGGTAGGGTGTTCAGTCTGATAAGTTTTCCACTCACCGCTTTCTAGCCCTCAGAATACGCCAAGCCAGTAGTTAAAACGATGCATTTACGTACCCT
>JBLHRW010000351.1:0-4947 GCA_047626445.1 Neolewinella sp. | reverse complement strand
AGGCCACCGCAAGTGCCGCCGTGAGGGTGTTGTCTCCGTTGTAGTTAGTGATCGCCGTATCAAGGGCAGCCCGAAAAGGCAGAACCTCAGCAGGTAATGGATCTACTGGAGGCGCGGCTTCTGATGCATCAAGGGCAGCCGTAAGGGCACTGGCGTCAGCAGGAGTAGTGTCCTGCACCACATTGTGTGCATTCATGACAGCACTGACCAACATCAAGGGTACGATGTCCGGATCGTCATTGTGCAAAGTAGTATGGTTAAACCCTGTCAGCGTACTTCCATCGGCGAAGTTGATCGTAAGGTCTTGTAGCAGAGAAAAATCTACCGGATGTTGAAGGGAAGATTGCAGCCACGGTGTGTAGGTTGCACCGTACTTCAGGTTATTGACGCCAATAGCATTCCGGAAATCATTCCCGGGCGCGGCACCAACACGCTGGATGGTGTCCCCCTCTGTTAAATCACAGACGGCAAACCGGTCCTTCAGGTCGCCACACTGAGCCAGGGCTCCTTGTTGTACCAATATCAGGTTGGCATTGTCCATGGCTGCAGCATCTGGAAAAAGTAAGAGCGTGGGTTCATCCACGCGACTGATGACATCAAGGCCAGTTCCCGCATCAGTGAAATTAGCCGCTACGATTTCGGGATCTCCAACAACATCGTAACTATATCCTCCGACGGAAACGATGTAGCACACTCCGCCGCCATTGGCGTAAAACAGGCGGATGGCATCGTAGAGATAAAAGTCAAGGACGGTATCAGAGCGCAGGAAGCGCAGCTGAGCATCCAGAAAGACATTGGTCAGTCGTAGTTCAGGGCCAAAACCGAAGAGCGCTTCAAAGTCTTTTTGGCTCTGAATTTTGACGGCTACATTGACGAGGCTTTGGCCATCGGCGTCATCCGTAAGCTGGGTGTATCCCAGGAAGGCTGGCACGGCAGTAGGTACCGCAGCCACCGATGGAGGCAGCACGGAAATTTCTTGGGTATCTACGCCCGGAACTTTAAGATTGGCTAACATGAGGAGATGGTTTTAGCTGTTGGGTAAGTGTTGCATGAAGCGGAGAATGATGAATTCTGCGGGACGGACTGGGGCCACGGCAATCTCTACGATCATCCGTCCATCGATCACATCCTGTGGCGTCATCGTCCGGCCCAAGCCTACGGCTACCCGGAAGGCGTGTTCTTGTTTTGCCCCCTGCAGGCCGCCATCCCGCCACAGGAGGGTGAGGAAGTTTTCAATCATCGACTGTACCCTTGTCCAGGTGTTGGCCGTATTGGGCTCGAAAACGAATTGTTCGGTGGCTTTTTTGATGGATTCCTCCAGCATATTCATCAGCCGTCGGACGGGGACATATTTGTAGTCGCCATCATTTCCAGCCAAGGTGCGCGCGCCGAATACCAGGACACCCTTGCCCGTAAAATGCCGGATAGCGTTGATCGATTTCCCGCTGGTGGCATCCACATTGAGGTTACCAAGTTCGGTATGGGTAAAGACGTCGGTGACGGATTGGATTCCGCTTACGCTTACGTTGGCAGGGGCTTTCCACACCCCTCGGGTACGGTCTACAAAAGCGTAGAGCCCGGCCACCGCGCCGCTGGGAGGCATAGGTAAAGCGGTGGCATTTAGGCCACGTAAGATGCTCCGGTAGGTGGGGGATTCTTGAAAAAGCGTAGTTGCGTCCAAGGAGTCTGGCCCGTTGGCAACGGCAGCTATCACCAGTGCTTGCTCGTCAGGCGGCACTGCTCCTTGTAACGTCACCCCTGCACCTGCGGCCGCGCCCACAAAAATATTAGCATTGGCATCAAGGACATCAGCGTTATAAGGCTTAGCGAGCGCGGCATTCAACCAAGGGGTGTAGGCTGCCCCGTAGGCCAGGCCTGTCGTCCCGGTATTATCGCGAAAGTCGACCCCGTCTACCGCATCTTGCGGCAAGTCGATGATGGCCACGCGGTCCATCATGGTTTGGCAGTGGGTCAACATAAGGTTGGCCAGTCCATAGATGGGATGAATAACCCCCGTAAGAGAAACCGCGTCGGGCATGAGTAAAATGGTCGGCTCATCCCAGGTTGCCAGGGCCTCAATACCAGCTTCTAGCTCGGCGGTGACGGGGCTGTTACCAGTTGTCAGCGCGTCACCCACCGATACGATATAACAATCCCCTCCACCGTTGGTATAGAAGAGTTGTAAGGCAGGATAGAGGTAAAAGGTCTGGGTCAGGTTGGCCCGAATGAACTGGTGGTTTTCGTCCAGGTCGATCCGGGTAATTGCAGGGGCAAGGCCACGGCCAAAAAGCGCTTCAAATTCCAGTAAGGAGCCAATTTTGACGGGATCAGCAGCCAATGTCAATGCGGGCAAAGGGGGGCCCGGCCGTCGGGCCGTATAGCCAATAAAGGCGGGAATGGCCGTATCCACGGCCACCACCGAAGGGGGGAATGATGATATTTCCTCGACATAGACGCCGGGGGCGCGGTAATTAGGCATGGTTTATGGTTGTTTTTCCTTGAAATAAAGATCAATGGGACCTGCCGCCGGCACGCCCAGTTCGATGATGCCCAGCAGGCCTGGCGTGCCTCCCAGGCCAATGAGGCAGTATTGGTCGGTAATGCGTGCTCCGCTAAGCTGATAAAGGCCAGCGGGAAGATGTGGGAGCTCAAGAAAGTAGCTTGGTTGCTCTGGTTCCGTCTGGGAAAAGTCGAGTGTTTTCAGGAGCAGGTTCCCTAGTAAGGGATCCCGTACCTCAATATGCTCGTTTCCGTCGCTATTTTTTTCCAATGAAAATGCGCGGGAATATTTGGGAATAAAGCGTGTTTCGTCGAGGCCAATCCCGACAGATGGGAAACTGAAGTCTCCGCCGCCAGCAACGACTTGGTTGGTAAGGAAGAACATCAGGCCTCGGATCTGTTCGGTCTCCTGGTCAGGGTCTGCGGGTGCGGGGTTGGCGTCCGGGCCATCGAAGTCGGTCTTTTCACTGAAGCGAAAATCACGGATGGAAACGGCAAGTTGTAGCCGGGTTCCCGCCGGAGGCGGGACAGCCGTTGAAGCCACCAGGCTACCGCCTTGGGTACCTGGCAAGTAGCGCCAACCGCAGCGTTGCAGGGTTTCTTTCCCTCTTTCGGTTGGTTGAATGTCGAGGAACTGCCGGATATCGTAATTCAGATAATCCCTAAGCTGGCGAGGGTTTAGGCCATACCTGGTAAGAAAGTCAGTCTCTGGCGCGGTTGCATCTACGACCGTAAGTGGTACGCTCAGTACATCACCCAGGAAGGCAGGTTGCCAACAGCGTAGGGTTACTAAAGCCTCGTAGATGATTTGGAAGCTCATGGTTAGCGGAGGGTTTCGGTAAGGTGAATTTCCCGAATTGGGCTACCCGGAATGTCTGCGTCTGGGATGAGCTCAATATCTGCAGACTGAACCAGGTAGAGCATAGCCGGTAAGTGCTTGCCCCCCAGCATGCTCCAGAGGTGGTTCCATTCTTCAAATGATGGGGAAAGGAGGCTAAATTTGAGCTGCCGGCTGGCGAAGAAACCATCTTCAGGCAAGCCGGGAAGCTCTGCAGCCGTCAACACATTACGGTGTTGAAATACCGCTACTACCTCACTAAGTATTAGCAAGGCCTGCTCATAGTTGGTGTGGTTGGCCGTGATGAGTAAGTAGAGATTAAGGCTAACCGGAGGCTGTCGTTTAATAATACTGGGAGCAGCGCCAGTGGGGGAAGGCATCACACGGTAATTGCGTTGTCCTTTGCGGCTCGCGTCCACTTCCGTGCGTACCAGCGTCAGGTAGGTAGCTTCATCAGTATCAACGTCCAGGGTTGCATTAGGTCGGCCTATATTGTCTAATATAACCTCGTCCAATTGTCCGTCCAGAAGTATTTGTAGTTGCCCCGAGAGGTAAAGCCGTACGGCCTCTAATAGGGGAGCAACATTATCCTGAACATGGGCCATAAAACAAGGGCTTTATATGGGTTACTTGATGCTTCAAATAACGGTGTATAAAAACCTGTTTTAATCCTTGTTTACCCTGAATTCTTAAATTAGTGGTATTCCACTACTGGAGCGTACAAAGCTCCTGGAGGATGGCTTCTCTTACGATTCCTGCCACATTGCGAACGCCAAGTTTGCTAAGGATACTGGCCCGGTGAGACTCTACCGTACTCAGACAAATAAAGAGCTTACTGGCAATTTCGGCAGTGGTAAATTCTTCCGTAATCAATTGAAGCACCTCTCGTTCGCGCTTGGAAATGGAGACGGTACGTTTGCGGCCTATCCGGAGCTGCTGGCGAATCCATTCCGCCTCCAGTTTAGGGTCCAGGTAGAGCTCCCCAGCCTGGGTGCCCGCCACTACTTCAACCAGTATTTCGGGAGAGACATAGCGCAATAAGTACCCCGTGATACCCGCATTAATCAAAGAACGAACGTAGTGAGGCGTGCGTAGAGGACCTATTACAAAAAAACGGGCGGGGGCGTATTTTTGCAACTGCTGTTTCAAGTACTGATCCGTACTTTTCTGCGTATCAGACGAGACAAAAATGACGGTGGAAACAAGTTGCGAAAGCTCCGAGGACCTGAGGCTGATCTGACTATTGGGAAAAGAACGAATAAGGCTGTCCGTCAGCCCTGCCAGGTAAATTGGCGAGCCTCCTAACAGTAACATGTTAAATGTTGACATAATGAATCGGTTTTTGCTCTATCAGGCACCAAATGCCGGTTTATCAAAAAAGGGTCGTCCGCCAAGCGGACGACCTAAACTTCACTAAACAGGCCTGTTCACATAGATTACAACCCGGGGCGGGTTAAGGAACGCCGTACAGTTGCACATAGGTTTGGTGTCTTAACTTAGGGACGCCGTATAAATAACTTACTGGTTTTTGACCTGACGCTTTTGTTCTCACTGCGCTTAAAAATCCTTTGCATAGCCTTTGTTACGGAACTGATTTTTAGGTGCGGTGA
>JBLHRW010000350.1:0-4969 GCA_047626445.1 Neolewinella sp. | reverse complement strand
GAAGCGCTGAAGGCGCACATCAACGCTGTCGCCGGCCGCTACAAAGGCAGGATCGATGCCTGGGACGTCGTCAACGAAGCCCTGAACGAGGATGGCACGATGCGTGAATCTGTCTTTTACCAGGTCCTGGGGGAAGACTATATGACGGATGCCTTCAAAATAGCCGCCGTTGCCGCCGGCCCGGAGACCGAGCTCTACTACAACGATTACAATATGTGGAACGCCGATAAACGGGACGGTGCCATCCGCATGCTCAACCGGATGCGCGCCAACGGCGCGCGCATCGATGGGGTAGGGATGCAGGCGCATTACAGCATCATCGGCCCCACCATCGATACCATCGAACGGGCCATCGAAGCCTATGCCGCCGCTGGCTACAAAGTCATGATGACCGAGCTGGACGTTTCGGTACTGCCCAACCCCTGGGACCTGGAAGGCGTGGAGGTAAGCCAGAACTTCGAGAACAACCCGTTCGTGAACCCTTACCCTGAATCTTTACCGGATTCGATGCAAACGGTGCTGGCCGACCGTTACGAAGACTTATTCAAACTCTACCTAAAGCACGCTGACAAGATCGGCCGCGTCACCTTTTGGGGCGTCAACGACGGCCACAGCTGGCTCAACGGCTGGCCGATTAAGGACCGGATGGATTATCCGCTGCTATTTGACCGGGAGTATGCACCGAAACCTGCTTATGAGCGGGTGATGTCTTTGCGTAACTAGCTCGTCCGCCGAGGCGCAACGAAGGAGCTGACTCGTCGGCCGAGCGAAGCGTTCTTTATAACCGCTCGGCGGACGAGTCAGGGCTAGTGCCCGCCTCGGCCGACGAGCTATCCACTACTATGATCATGTCAACCATCAACCAGAAACTAAGATTGAAGTACTACGGCCTTACCGATAGAAAAGCAAGGCAATGAAATACTTTCCGATCATCACCAAGCCCACCAGAACGGCCCCGTAAAAGACGGTGCGGCCACTACTGGCCATGGTAAGACCTATGCCCCCAAGCAGCAAGACAATGCCAATAATCAGGCTAACTGGGCTGCTGTCATCAATTTCTTCCTCCTGTACCTCATCTTCTGGGTTGGCTTTTCGGAAGGCTGATCGTAGGACATCGGCGTCCAATAAAGGATGTGCATTCTGTTCCACTACCGCTGCTGGCTGACCACCGCCCATGATTTGCTGGCCGATGATCTGGCTAAGCTCGGCCTGCACCTTCGTTGTTCGGCGCTCTACGATTTTTTCGAAGACACTCTCATGGAGGTGGTATGGCTTTGATGCCGTGCCTGAGGCCATCAGCTCTGTTTGTATCGTGGCACCGTAGGTATCATTGATGACGGAAATCACTTCGAGGGTCTTGGCCTTGATGTCCTGTCGGTTTAATCCCAATTCCGCTAACCGGTCCTTCCAAACTTCCACGGCCATACCATTGGCCAGGGCTGTTATGCCATCATCAATTAGGGAGAGGTCCTCTTGATAGCTCATTTAATAGGGTTTAGGCAGTAAACTTAAGGCCGTTAAGGGCTTACTTTAGTTATAGTAGCCCAAGATAACCCTGCGGAGACCCATTTATGAGGCGGATGGACGGGTGAGGCTAGGCAAGCTCAAAGTGGAGGAATGAGCTTCGCTGCTACCTACGGCGGTGCATTCCGACCTGCAATGCCCTACGAAGAGTCGGATTGCAAACCCTCGACCTTTTCGTCGCGGCGAGTTTGCGATTGCCTTGGCGGATGAGGTGCTGAGGCCACATTTGAGCCAGGAACTAACCCGCAGCAGCAGCAACATACTTTACAATCATGATCAAGCCCACTACTATGGCACCGTAGAAGATTGCGCCACCATCGCTAGCGAATGTGAGTCCAAGGCCTCCAAGTAGGAAAACAATGCCAAGAATCAAGCTGACCGGGCTGGCATTCTGAGCTTTTTCCTGCCTCACCTCAGTTTCTGCGGAGGTTTTTCGAATAGCAGATCGTAAGACGCTTCCGTCCAACAACGGATGTGCATTCTGTTGCAGCACTGCTTCAGGCTGACCACCGTCCAGGATTTGCTGGCTGATGATCCGGCTAAGCTTTGCCTTTACTTGCTTTTTCGACGTTCCACGATCTTTTCGAAGACACTTTCGTGGAGATTGTCTGGCCTTATTGCAGTGCCCGAGGCCATCAGCTCTTCTTGAATTGTGGCGCCATAAGCATCATCAACGGCAGAAATTACTTTGATGCCGTTGGCATTGATGTCTTTTTGTAATAAACCGGACTCCGCTAACCGGGTCTCCCAGGCTTCCCAGGTCATGCCATTTGCCAACGCTTCTTTGCCCTCGTCTATCAGGGCGAGTTTTTCTTGATAATTCATGTAATAGGGTTTGTGCTGTAAATGTAGCACTTTTAAGATGTTGTTTATGATTTAATACCCAAAAAGGTTATCTTTTTATTCCCGCCCGCTTTTCAAGCGATAGCCGACGCCATGTACCGTTTGAATCTCAACACCAACGGCATCCGTTAGCTTCTTCCGAATCCGGGAGATGAATACATCCAGGCTGCGGCCCACCATAATGCCTTCTTCTCCCCAAACGGCATCGTGAATGGTATCCCGGTCCAATACTTTATTGACATTAGTGGCGAGGAAACTGAATAGCTTGGCTTCCCGATAGGTCAATTCATGGGAGACTTCTCCGATGTCCAGCGATTGTTCTGCAAGGCTGAATGTGCAGTTACTGCCGAGTTTTTGCTGGTCTGAAACTGGCATCATTTCCTCCAACTCCAGCATATCAGCCGAGGGCTCGGGTTGCAGGCGTTGCCAAGCGGGGCCTGCGACCATCAACAGACAACCTAAACCAAAAAGGACCCAGGGGAGCGGACCGGACAGGGGAGTAGCCGGTGGAGGAAAGGAGATGCTTAAACTGGCGCATCGAACCGGTTGGTCGCGCTCGGCACAGGCAATATCCAGGTCGGTCTCGATCAGCTCTAAACCGTTGACCCCTTTCCAGAACCCTCCAAGAAACACCTCACCGGTCTCACAGTCTTCCAGGGAGAGGGTATAACTGTCGGTAATATTGAAGTGGTTGAATACTTGTGCCGCGATGGCGCTGATGGTGTCATAACTCAGGTGACGCTCCAGTTGGAGGAATAAACTACCGTCCGAACGATGGACGACTGCGGGGATCGTACTGCGTTGATCTCCCAGTCCAGAAAGGTAGTCGTGTCCGATCTGTCGTAGGGCAAGCGCGCCCTGCGGATGCCCACCTATGGGAGCAGTAGGCGCAAGGGTGCTGGACAGTGTTACTAACACTATTACCAGGCCGAAAGCCGGAGACCACCTTAATAACCAATTTAGCATCATTACAAAAGTACGTTGTAAAACCTACCTTAGTATTGGTTTTACTTGCCCTTTACATCCTTTTACATTCATTTTCAGGACTTTTTGCTGCTGACCGATAACTTGCAGAAAAATAACGTCCATGTATTACATACTCCTGTTTTTAGCAATGATGTCTTCTACATCCGACGACATTGTTGTTCCCACCACAGTACCGTCAGCGGTTGAAGTCGCTGATACCGAGACGCCTCCTAACTTATACTTGAGCACCGATTGGGGAGAGAATTGGGCTGGTTTTGCCGATGGATTACCCAATGGTACCAATCCGCGAACCATCCTTGAGCATAACGGACAACTCCTCCTGGCCACTAGTGGAAATGGCGTCTACGTCTTGCCTGCAGGAAAAAGCACCTGGGAAGCGCGCAACCAAGGGCTACCAAAGGAAGTTTTCGCCACCTCATTGGCTGCAAAAGGGAAGGTCTTGGTACTAGGGACCTTTGAAAAGGGCGTTTACGTATCCCGCGACGGTGGCCTTCACTGGCGCCACCCGATCTTTAACATAAAGAGCGAATCGGTCCGTGCACTGTTGTTCCACGAAGGTCAACTCATCGCTGGTACAGATTCGGGTATCTTCCGTTCTACCGATGGCGGAGAGACCTGGCGACGCAGTGGCCCATTAACCCAGATCAACGGCCTGGTGCTGCACAACGATCAACTGTTTGCTGCCCGCCAGAACGGCATGGGTGTACTCAATAATGACGTGGTAACCTGGTCGTCGGTATATACCGAAAGGGCCATCGCTCAGTTGATCACGCATGGAGACTACCTCTACGCTCGGGTAATTGGCGGAGGCATCATCCGCAGTACCGACGGGGAGTTCTGGGAAAAGCAAATCATCGCGGTGCCCAGCCCCGGTTATAAAAGCCTACCTGAAGCTTTATGGAAAGGCTACAGCCCGGAATTACCGTCGGACCTTCCCGTTGGTTCCATTATCGAAACTTCTCGGGGCTGGTTAGTGGGGTTGCAGTCTGGGTGTTAGGAACGCCGATTTAATAACTGTCCTGATTGAAGCGTAGATATCGTGGTGGTGATCGAGATAGGAAGGGCAGTGCCGCGAGGGCAAGCTGCAAATCGGACAGTTATTGAATTGACGTTCCTTAAAATGAAAACAGCAACGCTGCTTTTTGCCCTGCTCTTATTGATGGGGAGCAACCTCCACGCTCAATTCACGCCATTCAGCCCGCCTGCCCACTTGGAACAGGTGGTTGGCGACACCACCATTATCATCGATTATGACCGCCCGGCGTCGCGGGAAGAAAGATCTTTGGCGGTCTTGTTCCTTACGACGAACGTTGGCAGACCGGCGCAATGGGTACTAGTATAGTGTAAACTAAGTTCTCACATCTCCTTCGGTACGGACGGGGCTCGCCCCCGTCCTTGCGAAATCTCCCGAAACGCTTTAACGCGTTCGCTCAGCGAACGATTCGAGGTTACCCCACCATAGTGGCGGGGGCAAGCCTCACCACTACGAAACTTAGATTACACTGTACTAGTACAGTGTAATCTAAGTTCTTACCACTTATCCGCGATGCCTTTTACCGCTTGGCAGCGTTGCTTACCTCCTCACTTAGCTACGGCTAAGCTCCGGTGTAAGCGT
>JBLHRW010000349.1:0-4976 GCA_047626445.1 Neolewinella sp. | reverse complement strand
TTTTGTACAAAGGGGGGGGGTAAACGCTCGTGGACTTGTGTAGAGAGGGGTAGAGCCCCATAGGAGAGAGGCTTATGAAGACACTGCGCGTTTTGCGGATAGAAACCGCAATTGTTGGCTTTACTCCACCTGAACAGCGAATCCTACTCCCACAAAAAAGCCCCCACCATCCGAAGACAGTGAGGGCTTTTCCTAAGCAGAATGAAGGCGTAAGTTATTTGTACGGCGTCCCTTAGGGACGCCGTATAAATAACTGTCCGATTTGCAGCTTGCCCTCGCGGCACTGCTCTCCACCGATGAAACACTTGCGTAGCCAAGGCTGTGCAAGCGTTTCATTGGCTCGGTCAGCACCACGATGACTACGCTTCAAGCAGGACAGTTATTGAATTGATGTTCCTTAGTTCTGGCAATCGGCTTCTGAGCGTTCGTCTTCGACAGTAGCGGTAGCGCGCAGGGCAGGCAGCAGGCTACCAGTTGCCTGACTGCGGGCGGTGATGTTGATCTGTGCACGAGCGCTGGGCAGGTTGCCACTGTTGCCGGTAGCGGCATCATTGAGTGGCATAACGAGGTAAACACCTCCTTGGCCAACGACAGGCTTACTCACGCTATTAGTAGCGGTGACGGCGGCAGCGGCAATTACCTTAGGCTCACGACCGATCGTGGTCAGGCTCTGTAGGGTAGGGTTGCTGCTTACGGTGTCAACCTGTAGGTCGTACATGGCTGCAACGGCAGAAAGGTCTTTGCCGGCGAGGTCGGTAACAAGCTTATTACCTTTTACGCGGTTACGTACGACGGGAGTAAGTGCTTCTTTGACGGAGGCAACGGTTGGCAGGCCAACGGGGATGACGTCCTCAAGGCCGATGATCACGTGGTTGTTCTGGTAGTACAGTTGCTGATCTGAGAAGGTGTAGACCTGTGGGCTCACATCACCTTTGTCGGCGCTGAAGGCCCAGCACATCATGTCCTTTACTTCCTGTCCGCTGCCGAGTGGGCTGAGGACGTAGTTGCTGATGGAAAGGGGACCGGTGGAAACTACTTCCATACCGTCTGCTTCTCCTGCAGCCTTAAATTCTGCCAGTGTGGTCTTACCGTTTAGGAAAGACTGTGCTTTTGCCAGCACGTTGCTCTCCGTTACAGCGCTAGGGATGATCGGCTCCACTACGTAAGCGATCTTCACGCGGGGCTGCTCGGTGCGGCTACGGCTCTCTACTTTGATCAACTGCCAACCGTAGATAGCGCGAACTTTTACCAATTCGCCAACACGGCTGGTACCGAACATAACACCATCCATTTGACGTGGGTACTGGCCTGGGGTAGCTTTTTCGATGAGGCCACCGTTGGAAGAAGTAGCGGGGTTCTGACTGAACTCCTCTGCAAGGTCCGCGAATTTACGTGGGGAAGCACTCAGTACCGTTATGAGGCTGTCGACGAGGCGCTCAGCTTCCGTAAACTGATCGGGCGTGGTTGCGCGACGGAGAATGGTGCGGGCCTTAACACTGTCAGCCATAACCTTGCGGTCGATGAGCTTGAACAGCTTCATGGCGTTACCTTCTATGTAAGGACCGAAGACGGTGCCTGGGGCAACTTGGTTGATTGCTGCATCAGCAACGACGGAGCTGAGGCGGTCAGCGGCGATGTAGGCTGCCTGGTAGCTGCCGTTAGCGCCGAGGGCGAAGAGGCTGTCACCAGTTTCGGTGGTTTCCTTACGCCAGTCCTCGGCTGTTTCAGCCAGTTCGTTGCGCAAATCAGCAGAGTCCTTAGCGGTAGGGAGTACGTTGAAGGCGAGGTAGCTGATCTGGCGGCTTTCTACATCGTTCATGAAAACGCTGCGGTTCTCGTCGATGTAAGCCTGGATGTCGGCGTCACCTACGGTTACGTCGGTGTTGTCCACTTCTTCGAAAGGAACCTTTACGATAGCTACCTTACGGTTGCCAAGTTGCTGGTCAGCAAATTCTTTTGCCTGCCAGCTGGGAGCGTACATGGCCTTAGTGACCATTGCCGTCATTTTTTCCTGCAGGCGGGTAGCCCGTACTTCACGCGCCTGGTAGCGCCAGATCGGAATGAGGTTAGGGATCGGGATGCGCCGTTCGGCGATGGCCTGCTCCAGGGTGCCGGCGTCGCGCTCGGTACGAATCTGGTTGAGGAGCGTCCGGTTAACCTGGCCGGTGTTGGGGTCGGCGAGGTTACGCTGAACAACGGAGCTGAGGTTGTTGCCAAACTGCAGCTCTTCCATTTCGTCCTCGGAAACGGTGAGGCCAATGGCGTCCGCTTCGTTGGTCATGATCGCTTCGTTCACGTAGAACTGCCACAATTGATCGCGGTTCTGAAAGGCATCACCACCGGTAAAGGCGGTGCTGGCGGTCCTTTCGAACTCGGTGCGGTCAATTTCGGTTTCTCCTACTTGACCCATGCGGTTCATTACGGGACCAAGTGGCCCGCTGGCACCGCTGGTCATCTCCGAAAGGATGAAAAGCGCAACGCCACCCCCGATGAAAAGGAGGACGATTATAGTGTTCTGTCTGATCTTACCAATTAGTGCCATACTGCATCTAGTCTTTAAGTTGCCCACGATTAGGGGGGCGCTTATGTTCGGGGTAGTTTGTTGATTTACCTACTGAAAACGGCCAGACCACTACATTATGGGCCCCGGCCGGTATTCGTTGGGGACGCGAAGATACGACAATTTGAAAAACTTGGCATATGCGGCGCCTGTATGGTTGTTTTTTGCCTTTAGAAAGGAACAAAAAGGGCGTGGCCGCAGGTGCAAAGGGACGGTTTAAAAGAGCAGGCGGGGGAGGGAGTTGTTCCTAAACACTGAACACTATCTCCTAAATACTGTCTCCTGAATACTAAATCCCGAACACTAAGTTCTTAAAACTATAAACTGAAGCCCATGTCCGCCGACGAAGACCGCCGCGCCCTGCGCCCTAAACTCGATCTTGTACCTGCGGCCGCGCCTGAAGAGAAATTTCAGAACGAAACCCTGCGGCCCATCATGAAATTGCAGCATGACCTGATCCTGGCCATCTTCCGGCATTTTCTGCTGAAGCGGAAAGTAAAATTGGAACAACTCCCCGCCGATCAACGATTTGGCAAAATCAAGGAAATGGTGACCAGGGATCATCGGCTGCGGGACCTCCTGTTCGGCCTGGCAATGGGGCAATTTACCGCCGCCGAAATGACCTACTACCTTGAGCACGAAAGCAACGTTCACCGGAGAATGACCAATCTTGTTGTCGAACGGCTGACGTCCGTTTTTGCCCCGGTAACCAAATAAGGACTAACCTTTCCTGGAGCATGGATCGTTTAGTAAGCATGAGACTTCTCTTGCTACTCTTACTTCTTTTGGGCGGCCTGCTGCAAGCCCAGTTGCCCCTGACGCCTGAAGTTCAGGTTTTACTAGATAGCCTCGACCTACGGGTGAATCATCCCTTTCACGCTGATTTTAAGCTCCTGAAAAACCCCGATAACGATTACTTGGCTGATCAATTGACGGTTCGAAGCAAAACCGAAAAGCTGGAGATTCGCCTCCACCTGCGGCCGGAGACGGAAGACGACCTCTATTACCAAAGACCACACCTTCGGGTCGGCCTGCTGGTCATGAACCTGGCGAGTAACGATGAAGACGCCGTGACGTCTGTCCATTCCTTCGGCGAAGAAGAACTGGCCGTGCTCAACGCCGATTGGGCCCGGATGTACACCTTTCGGCCCAAAACCAGTTACAGCCCCCGCGCCACCGCTCAGTTCATCGCTATATATAAGGTGGGGCGAGGACTGGCGTACAACGTGCTGCTGTTCGACGATGCACCGGATACTTTGGAGGGTCGACAGCTGTTGCTGCGGTTTAGGTAAATAGTGGGTAGTGAGCAGCCCTACGAGCGAAGCGAGCAGGCGCATGCGGTAGCACTACTCACTCTTACCATTTTATCCAATGCCCCTTAAATCCTCCCTGGCTATATTCCAGCGCCGGTGCCGGGAACTTGATGAAATCAAGAATACCCAAAGTGAGTCTTACCCAGCGTTTTTTGGTGGGAATGCGGCTGAAGTAGATGTCAGGACTAAGGAATAATTGCCGGTAGCGTTCTTCAGGGTAGACGAAGCCTTGGTCTCCGACCCGCCAGCCATTACCGTAGGCACCATATACGTTTTCGGAGCTGTAGCCTACCGCGACGTTAAGCCAGGCGGGGAGATTACTTTTAGGTAGGAAAGCCTTTGGGTTGACGCTCATCCAGATCGTTTGAGCATTGTAGTCCTTTAAATATCGTTCGAAGAAATTACTGCCAAAACGGTCGCGGACGATATACCCCAGGTTGGACTCCGCGCCAGTATCATTAAAGACCGGTACATCGGGGATCGACCGCAGATCATTGGAGACCTTAAGGAGGATGCGTTGTTCCTGCCAAGCGATGTCTTGCACCGTAAAGATTAGACTGCCGGTTAGGTTGGCCCCCATATCTGACCAGCTGAAGCCCCATTCGGCGGAGAAGCCATCCATGGTCTCGATGGTGCCCTGCAGTAGGTTGGCTACGCCCAGAGCCGCATAGCGGGCGGCGGGCCGCTTTAGCCCCGACCACCGGAATCCGGCAAAAGCATACCGACTGAACATGTAGGCGGTGAAGGCATGGCCTGCTTTATCCATCTGGTTCCATTCGGGCCAGTCGTCGAAAGAATGTAGGCCTACCTGGTCAAAATCGGCGTACCAGGCCTGGTAAAGGCCAACGCTCGCGGCTCCGTATAGGGCAGCTCCGGTGCCTACCGAGAGGTAGAAGCGAGATTTATTGAAGGAAGTGTCTGGCGTAAGCCAATTATCCGCTGCAATACCCGCAAGTGGGTCTCTTTGAGAAAAATCGGGCGTGATTTGCGAAGAAAGCTGCATAGTGCAGCAAAGGAAAAGGAGGGTAATGATGGACGAAAGTGTTGAAAAACGATCGTTTTGGCCCCAAAAGCAGGTTTTTTTGAAAAAAGGTGAAAGAGCA
>JBLHRW010000348.1:0-5004 GCA_047626445.1 Neolewinella sp. | reverse complement strand
AAAGCCCCCGGCAGGGAGGTGTGACGGGAGGGTACGTAAATGCATCGTTTTAACTACTGGCTTGGCGTATTCTGAGGGCTAGAAAGCGGTGAGTGGAAAACTTATCAGACTGAACACCCTACTTCTAAAACCTGGATGGTAGAACATGTAGGTAAGAACTCGACGCCGCTCGGCTTCATCGTTTTCCGAAGACCTTTTCCGCGATAGTCTGGAGGGTCTCCCTGCCCTCAAGGCCGCAACGCAGATCCGCAGGATCAAGCGCAGCCCCTCGTTTTCGTTGGCACCCTCAACCAGCCCTAAAGCCAGAGACCAAAGCCAACAAACTCTGCTCCTAAAAACCTCCCCCTTGCACCTGCGGCCCCGCCAAAAAAAGCGCCTCTTCCTAAAACATGACCTACATTCCAGTTTCCCCTGCCTATTTTTGCCAAAACAATCTATTTATGCGCATCATTGGCCGACTCCCCCACCCGACCATGCAAATTTCCGTATTCAGCAACGACAATCGGTTTCCGGTTCAATTCGAGTTGGGTGGCCTTAGTCAGACCTACCGGTTTCAACGAACAGATCAACTCCGAGGGCTCGAAGATTTGGCTAAATTGGTCAATCAGGACCTCATTACCACCGTTTTGGCTCAATTTTCGGTCATGCGGGCTGCGCATTCCCTAGCCTTGAATACATTTGCCCCGCCGGCGGAACCCCAAGACACGGATGACCTGCCCGATATCATTTGAGCGAAAGAACAAACCTTTATGAAAATCACCGCCGCCAAGCTAGCGGAAATGATCAACGCTACCGTGGAGGGAGACCCCAACGTGATCATCTCCGCCCCCGCCAAGATAGAAGAAGCCGGCCCCGGCTCCATTACCTTTCTGGCCAACCCCGCCTACGAACATTTCCTTTACACTACGGCAGCATCGGCAGTCCTTGTTGGCAATGATTTTGCCCCTAAACAAGCCGTACAACCGACCTTATTACGGGTAGCGGACGTCTACGGAACGGTAAGTAACCTGCTGGCGGTCTATCAGCAAGACGAAGCCTCGCAAACACGACGCGCCGTCTCCGCCCACGCTGCGGTGGAAGATACAGCCACCCTGGGCGAAGATGTCCGGGTCGGCAAGTTTTCTGTAGTCGAAGAACACGCCTCCATTGGGTCTGGCACCGTCATCCTTGACCAGGTGTACGTAGGGCCGAACGTAACCATTGGTGAAAATTGCACCATTTATCCCGGTGTCCGCATTTTACGGGACTGTGTGCTCGGCGACAACTGCATCCTTCACGCCAACGTCGTTATTGGCGGCGACGGCTTCGGCTTTGCGCCTGACCTGGCCACCGGTGTCTATAATAAGGTACCTCAGGTAGGGAACGTAATTTTGGAAAGCGACGTCGAAATCGGCGCAGGAACCACCGTTGACCGGGCGACCATGGGTTCTACCATCCTCCGAAAAGGCGTCAAACTCGACAACCTGATTCAGATTGCCCACAACGTAGAGATTGGAGAGAACACAGTGATTGCTGCCCTTACCGGCGTTGCCGGTTCGGCCAAGATCGGTGCCAATTGCCGCATCGGCGGGCAGGTCGGCATTGCCGGCCACACGGTCATGCATCCTGGCACCCAGGTACAGGCCCAGAGTGGCATCATCGCGAATATTAAAAAGAAAGGTGCCACACTCGGCGGCTCTCCGCACATGCACTATCCGGATTATCTGCGGAGCTATGCGGTATTCAAGAACTTACCCGAAGTGATCCGGGAATTGCGACGAGAGATCAAGAAGTTGAAGTAAGGTTCGCTGCGCTCACGTTGGGAAAGTCCCTAATGGCCGAAGGCTCCTCAACAAGAGTGAAGCGACTCCCCAACGGCCGCAGGCCACCCAACAGCCGAAGGCTCCCCAACTTTCCCTATCTTTGCGCCCGATTTAGACCACCTCATACATCCATTTCACCAGTACCAGTTACATGATGAATCAACGCACCATCGCCAAATCGTTCTCACTCAAAGGAGTAGGGCTACACAGCGGCGCGGAAGTAAAGCTGACTTTTAAACCCGCTCCAGAAGGGCATGGGGTAAAGTTCCAGCGTATTGATCTTGAAAACCAGCCGGTCATCAATGCTGATGTAAACCGGGTGGTTAATACGGATAGATCTACGACCATCGGCTCCGATGACGTAACGGTATCCACCGTTGAGCACCTCCTTTCAGCCGTCTCTGGTCTCCAGATCGATAATTTGCTGGTAGAACTAGACGGTGGCGAAATTCCTATTTTGGACGGAAGTGCCAGCCCGTTCGTAACGCCACTATTGAAAGCCGGTATTACCGAACAGGATGCAAAACGAGAGTTCTTCATTGTGGAAGAGCCCATTACTTACCGGGACGAGGAGACCGGATCAGAGATTGTCGCGCTGCCCTATGACGGGTTCGAGGTAGTATCAATGATCGATTTCGACAGTCCGGTATTGGGCCAACAATACGCCACCCTCCGCGGTTATGAGGGCTATGCTGAAGAAATCGCTCCTTGCCGGACCTTCGTCTTCCTGCACGAACTGGAACTGCTCTTCGAGCATAACCTGATCAAGGGAGGCGACCTCACTAATGCCATCGTAATTGCTGACCGCATGGTTCCTCAGGAGCGGCTCGATAAGCTGGCGAAGCGCATGGGTAAAGAGACCGTTGAAGTAACTAAGGCAGGTATTCTTAATACGCTAGATCTCAAGTTTCACAACGAACCTGCCCGCCACAAACTGCTGGACGTCGTCGGAGACATCAGCCTACTGGGCGTGCCAATCCGAGGTCGGATCCTGGCGACTAAGCCAGGGCACGGTGCCAACGTAGCGTTCACCAAGCTACTCAAGAAAGCCTACATAGAGCAGCGCCGCCTCAAAGGCCGGCCCCGCTACAATCCCAACGATACGCCGGTTTTCAATTCCGAGCAGATCCAGGAGATCATGCCGCACCGGTACCCCATGTTACTGATCGACAAGATCATCGAAATGGGTGAAAATCATATCGTAGGCCTCAAGAACCTTACCATCAACGAAGAATTCTTCCAGGGGCACTTCCCTGGTAACCACGTAATGCCAGGCGTTCTTCAAATGGAAGCCATGGCTCAAACGGGAGGATTGCTGGTACTGACCATGCAAGAAGACCCCATAGGTTGGGACACCTACTTCCTGAAGATCGATAATGCCAAGTTCAAGAACTTTGTCGTTCCCGGAGATACCGTCCTGTTTAAAATGGAGCTCGTAGCCCCCATCCGCCGGGGACTTTGCCAAATGCGGGGAACCGCCTATGTAGGAAACAAAATTGTTTCCGAAGCCGACCTCGTAGCTCAGATTGTAAAGCGCCCTTAATATGTCCGTACATTCCTTAAGCGTTGTTCACCCCAACGCAAAGATTGGTGGTGGTGTTTCCGTCGGTCCTTTTACCTCCATCGAAGATGATGTGGAAATTGGAGATGGAACCATCATTGGCCCAAACGTCACGATTTACGCCGGTTCCCGGATTGGTAAGAACGTAGAGATCTTCCCAGGTGCGGTTATTGGAGGTAAACCTCAGGACCTCAAATTTGCCGGAGAGTACACCACCGCCGAAATTGGTGATGGTACTACCGTTCGGGAATACGTTACCGTAAACAGAGGTACTGCTGCTGCCGGTAAGACCGTGGTAGGTAAGAACTGTCTCTTGATGGCTTACGTCCACGTTGCCCACGACTGTCTTCTGGGAGACAACATCGTAATTGCCAACAATGTCAACCTCGCCGGCCACGTAGTCCTGGAGGATTATGTGATCATCGAAGGCCAGGTTGGGGTACAGCAATTCGTGCGTATCGGCAAGCACTGCTTCATTGCTGGCGGTAGCCTGGTTCGTAAAAGCGTACCGCCTTACATCCGTGCAGCCCGCGAGCCGCTGAGTTATATCGGTGTCAACAGGATCGGGTTACAACGCCGTGGCTTCGCCATTGAGCGGATCAACACCATTCACGAGATCTACCGGCTGTTGTACGTCAAGGGTCTGAACATTACCAACGCCATTACCGAAATCGAAACAACGGTTCCGGTATGCAATGAGCGGGACGACGTCGTTCGCTTTATTGCGGAGACCGAGCGTACTGGTATCATTCGCAGTTTCCAGGGCCTCAACGATGCGGAATAAAGCCTCACAAAGTCGATTACGTGTTGAGCTGACCGGGGTAGGTAAACGCTTCGGGCGGCATTGGATCATTCGTGACTTCTGTGATGTTTTCACCAGTGGCACCCAAATTGGTGTCCGCGGGCGGAATGGCTCAGGCAAGTCAACCCTGTTGCGGATACTTTGCGGTCAGCTGACCCCGTCCCGTGGTAAGATCGATTTCAGCCTTGAAGGAAAGAAGGTTACTACCGGTCACATCTACCAACACGTCAGTTGGACCGGCCCTTATTTGGAGATCGTCGAAGAACTTACCATTTCTGAGTTCCTACGTTTTCACTTTACCCTTAAACCACTGCTCCCCCATCTCCAGCTTACGGATGTTCCCGCCATGCTGGAACTGGACCACGTGCGCAACCGAAAGCTGTCTGACTGTTCTTCGGGGATGCGGCAACGGGTATTACTCGGCAGCGCGCTCTACGCAAACACCTCCCTGCTACTACTTGACGAACCAACCATAACCCTTGATGAGGAAGCCATCGCCTGGTTCCAGGCGCAATTAGCGGCTAACCGTCAGGACCGACTTGTGGTCATTGCCAGTAACGATGAGCAGGATTTGGTAGGTTGTGACCGTGTTCTGGTACTTTAGGGACGTGAAATAAAGAAACCATGATTTTTATCGCCTCATACGCCACCCCCACCGATGCTGTTCCCCTACGCTGAAAAAAAGACACCTTTCGTTCTCAGTCCGGAGAGCTTGGACTGGTACCTTAATAAAGGCTGGTACCGTATGGGGGCCAATGTTTTTACCACACATTTTTTGTTCTTCCAGCAGCAGGCTTTTTCGGCTGTCTGGATTCGTTTAGACTTGAAAGACTTCAAGT
>JBLHRW010000347.1:0-5070 GCA_047626445.1 Neolewinella sp. | reverse complement strand
ATGTCCCGTTATGCAGAATCATTGGAGCTGGAGCAAATAACGCTCATTCAGAGTTTTCCACAGTATCAATACAAGCCTGCCGATGTATTTTCTTCCCTCGTTTACCGGGTGAAACAATACGTTGAGTCACATGAGGGTGTTACCAGCATAGTAATGGTTGGGTTGAATGACGACTACGTTCAACTTGCAGATGACCTTAAAGCATTAGGGTGTAACCTGCATGCCATTGGAGCTGACGAGATAAGAGATAAGGACTGGGAGTCTAAATGTGACGACTACGTATCCTATTATGATCTACCCGGTGCTCCGCCCCGCCCCGATCAGGGAAGGCAGGCCATTAATTGCACTCCCGCAGAGATCGCCAAATACTACTTGCGGGTTGCAGCGCAGCAAGGCGTTCGCATGCCGCCGCCCCAAATGATGTGGGTTGGTATTGATATTTACGCTTCCTTCCTACGTGACTTCGGCCAGTTTAATAACTTCAAGGAGCTCGATGATGAGTGCTATGAGCAACTCCGTCAGGATGTGCCTTCGGCAACCATGACTGAAGTAAAAAAGATTCGACAGGTACTTTTCAAGTGTTATCTCTTCCGGCCGAGCGAAGACGGCTTGATCAGTTTTCAGGAGAACATCAAAGACCTCGAGTCGATCGAGATTTGCTACTTTGACCTTATGATCAGGCGAATTGCCAATAACTTGAACGAGCCGGTTAACTACAAGGCTTTGAGCCTCGCCCTGACGGATACGGAGAATTTGGCCGAGCGGCTGGAGCGTATGGACTTGGAGATTAAAGAGGAGGAAGAGGCAGAAGCGTAGCCTTATAAGTACATGATGCTAAGGAAAAGAGATATTTGCCAGCTTTCGTCCAACCCTTACCCCGGCTTTGGCGTTGCATCCCCATCTCCAAATAGTATCCAATGGCAAAATTTAGCATCGACCTTCAGGCCGGAAAAGTAAAAGACGACGAAGCGGTAAGTTCCGTAGGGCAGGTAATTGTAGGCATTGACCTCGGTACCACTAACAGCTTAGTGGCACACGTTACGGCAAACAAGGCCGTTGCTGTCTCCGGAAAGGATGGGAAAAACGTATTGATGCCCAGCATCATACACTTTGCCGATAACGGCGACGTGCTGGTCGGAGAAGAAGCAAAACCTTTTCTGACCACCGCGCCGGAGCGGACCATTTACTCCGTCAAGCGCCTGCTTGGGAAGAGCTACGGCGACCTGGCCGGAGCACGTAACCGATTTGGCTACCGCGTGATCGATGAAGATAAAGACCGCCTGGTAAAAATCGCCGTGCCCGGCCCAAATGGAGAAGACCGCTATTACAGCCCCATCGAGCTGTCGGCCCGAATCCTCAAAGCCCTGAAAGCGCGCATTGAAGCTGAGCTCGGTGATGAAGTAAGCCGGGCGGTGATTACGGTCCCCGCCTACTTTAACGATGCGCAGCGGCAGGCTACCCGGGATGCCGGAAAACTGGCCGGCCTGGATGTACTCCGCATCGTCAATGAACCTACCGCCAGCAGCCTTGCTTATGGCATCGGGCTAAAGGATGAGGATGAAGGCCGGACCATCGCCGTTTATGACCTCGGCGGTGGCACCTTTGACGTGTCCATCTTACGCATCGAGCAAGGAATTTTCGAAGTGCTGAGCACCAACGGAGATACCTTCCTGGGGGGGGATGACCTCGACCAGGCCATCTCGGACCACTGGGTCACAGAAAAAGGACTGACCATTGATACGGCAGAAAAACGGGGCGAAATCCGGTTGCTTGCCGAACGTGCCAAAAAACAACTTTCCAGCCAGGACAGCTTCACGGCGGAGTTTCATGGAACGACGCTGTACCTCGACCGTGACGTGGCCAACGTCCTCTTCACCCCGCTCATCAAACGCACTATTGCATCCTGCGGCCGCGCCCTGAAAGATGCGGAACTGACCATCGCCGACATCGATCACGTCATCATGGTCGGCGGCTCCACTCGCGTTCCGCTGGTACAAAAGGAGGTCACGAACTTCTTTGGCAAGGAGGTCAACAACACCCTGGACCCCGATCAGGTCGTCGCCCTCGGCGCCGCCATCCAGGCCGACGTGCTGGCCGGCAACCAACAGGACGTACTGCTGCTCGACATTACCCCACTGAGCCTCGGCATCGAAACCATTGGTGGCCTGATGGACTCCATTATCCCCCGTAACAGTAAAGTACCGACCCGCGTAGGCCGTAAGTACACCACCAGTGTCGACGGACAGAAAAACCTGAAGGTGGCCGTCTTCCAGGGCGAACGCGATATGGTGAAAGACAACCGGAAACTTGGGGAGTTCGTACTGGGCGACATCCCACCCATGCCCGCCGGTATCCCGCAAATCGAGATCCAGTTCTACCTGGACGCCGACGGCATCCTCCGGGTGAAGGCCATGGAGCACCGCAGCGGCCAGAGCCAGAGCGTGACGATCAAAAGTCAGTACGGCATCAGCGAGGAAGAGATGGCCGAAATGCTCATCGATAGCCTGAGTAATGCCGAAACGGACATGAAGAACCGGGCCTTGGTGGAGGCACGTAACGAATCCAACAACGTACTGTTGAGTACCAAAAAATTCCTGGAACAAAATGCCTCCTGGCTGGAAGCAGCGCAGGTGGTCGACATCAAAGCCTACGCCGAGAAGCTTGCTGCAGCGGTGGCCGGAGACGATAAAGACGCCATCAATAATCGGTTAGATGAGCTGAACCAGTTTACTGCGCCGCTGGCGCATGAGGCCTTGGACCGGAATGTGGCGGCGGCGATTAAGGGAGACGGTATTTCTGTGAAGTAAACCTGGGTTGTGCCTATGTTAGGAAATTTTACCACTAAGGCACTCAGTCACTAAGGGCTACACTAAGAAGGCGTAGGGGAACCATTATGAGCCGGTTGGAGAACGAACCATCCTCGCTGTGAATAACCCGGACTTGCAAGGTGAAATCGCGAGCTGGGCTGCCGAAAATTCGACGGCTTCTGTGAAAAACAGAATCGCTTATAGCCGGAAACTGACGGCGAAAAGTGCCGCCTTCGTCATGCGCTCAACTTCCGGCCAGCCAGACGACGTTTACGTCAGCGGGAAGGCGAATTGCGTGGGCTATGCTCGGCTGTTCGCCGGAATCCTGGAAGAAGTGGAGAAAGCCCTGGGAGATGAACGAGGTGTAAATCAGGCCATTTTAATTGGGAAGCTTTCCCTATTCGGGCAATCTCTTCACCAGTTGACCAATGACCCTTTTTGGCGGGATCATGACTATAATAGGGTTGTTGATTTGAAAACGGGGGAGGTGTACTTTCTGGACTTGACCTTATATGATTATTTGGGGGTTCGGTGGGTGGAGTGAGTTGGAGAGTCGGTGAGTAACGGAGTTGCTACCGCACGGCTCCGGAGCTCCAACGTGCGGTAGCAACTCAACCCCTCATCAACTCAGTCCCTCAGATTTCGCCAATCCGCATAATTCCAAGACCGCCAATCGGTGATGGCAGCCTGATTGACGAGCTGTTTATGCGCAATCAATTTTCGGCCTTGGGGGTAATCATAAAGCAGGAAGGCATTGTCGGGCGGCAGCTCATAGAGCAGGTAGTTCCAGTCTACTTCATCGGCAGTTTGGGCGGAGAGGTTGTAGCGGGTGACAACGCAGGACCAGTTGACCGCGGCGAAAAGGAGGAGGCAAAGCCAGGCGGCCATACCATTGGTTTGCAGCAGGTAGGTGAGGGTGAGCCGGTCGCGGATTTTGCGGAAGAGCGTGAATAGTCCGAAAAGAATGAGGAGTAGGACGAAGGCGATTTGGACCCGGCCGAGGGCCAGTCCGTAGGCATCGATATAGTGCCAATTGCGGACACCAACGGAGAGGGCGAGGAGGCTGTTTTGGATGACCCACAGCTTGGCCAGCGGCGCCAGGTAAGGGCTTTCGCGCAGGAAATTGAGGTTGCCCCGGAAGTAGTAAAGTACGACCAGCATAGCCAGGCCGATGGAGAGGAGCAGGTTCCAGGTGCCCAGGTGGACGTACTGGCTCAGGGTGGCTGCGGAAAGCTCGTCGGGGCTCAGCCAGACGTAGTGAAGGTCGGTGGCATTGACGGCAGCGAGTAGGAGGTTGAGTAGCCCGAAAGTTAGGACCGCCTGGCGGTATTCCGTTTTCAGGGCGAGCGTTTTTTGGCGGGGCCGCGGGTGCAAGGGAAAGGGAGAAGCAGGGTTAGTATTTTGCATCCGTTTGGGCTTTTGGCGGAGGAGCTTGTCCTGGAAGCTGAGCTGCTGCTTCACCAACCGGGACACATCCATGCGGGGATAGAAAAAACCAAGCGTGAGTAATCCGCCAAACACCGTTAGCATCAACGACCACCAGGTATCGGTGTCAATGGAGACATTGCTGAAGTAAGACAGGAAGCCTTCGATACCGTTGGCAAACTTATCGTTGGCGGCAACGTAAAGAATTAGGAAAGGAACCAGGATCAGGACGGGGAAGACCACCTGTTTCAGCCAGGGCAGGGCCACATTGCTTGCTTGTTTGTCCTGTTGCCGGCGGGTGGTCCGCCACCTGCGCCACTGGCGCAGCGGTGCCTCGAACAACGCGCCAACCCCAAGGATCACTCCAAACCAGACGAAGCGCAGCTCCCGCGACTGCGCAAAGCCCAGTACCAGAAAGTACGTCAGGTGATGCGCCCAGATGCTTACCTGCCCGTGGACGATGACGACGCTGCCCGCCGAAAACAACAATCCGCCCACCGACCAGATGAAGGATTGGTGTTTACTCAGCTCCGGGCGGATCCACAGCGCGAGCGCAATCACCAGCGCATCGAAGAGAAATACGTTTAGGCCGATTTCGCCGTGGTGGAAAAGGATAGCGTAGAACAGGCCGAGGCCCAGGGCGGCTAGGGTGGCGTTTTGGGAGGTTTTCATGGTTGGGAAGGTTAAGGGATTTGATATGCGGTATGTGATGTTTGATTGGGCTGCCGCCAGGGAGAGCTCATTTCGTTCGTGATGGGGGAGCTACTGCGTTGTCGCGTAGCGACTTCACTTGAGTTGCCTGGGACAAGGAGGAACGACGCAGGCCCAGGTAATGAAG
>JBLHRW010000346.1:0-5100 GCA_047626445.1 Neolewinella sp. | reverse complement strand
TGATCGCAAGGTACAGGAAATGTTTTAAAATAAAACTATGCCGCCATAAAAAGTTTTAAAATCCTTTTAACTGTTCCTTAAGGACCGTCGGAAATTGGGTGCGTTACCTTTGTCAGACCAGTTAAATTTCATCCCCATGAAGCGTTTCTTTTTTATTCTGTTACTCACCGTAGCAACCGTCACCACTTCTTTCGCTCAAGAATACGGCCACGTCAATTTTGGCAACCTCCTGAGCATGATGCCCCAGGTGGAAAGTGCGGAGACGCAATTGCAAGCTTATGAAAAGGAGCAGCTTACCATTGGAGAAGGGATGGTTGAAAAGCTCAAGGCTTCATTTGCTGATGCTCAGGCAAAGAAGGAGGACCTTACCCCAAAAGAATTGGCTGTCATAGAAGCGCAATTGAAAAAGGACCAAGATGGTATCCAGCAATTCGAGCAGCAAATGGGTGTCAATATTGAAAATAAGCGCCAGGAACTACTGGGCCCGATCATTCAGCAGGCTAAAGACGCGGTGACCAACGTTGCCAAGGTGCAGGGCTTCAAAATGATTTTTGATTCCTCCATCTTCGGCAGTATTATGTTTGCTCAGGATGCTACTGATCTGATGCCGGCAGTGAAGGTGGAGTTGGGGATTGAGTAGACTCATTATTCTTCCCACTTGGTTTAAGTAAGCGCAACAGACACAGAAATCACGAAATACACAGAAGGCACGTAGGCTTCAAGGTTCAGTATCAGTGGGGGGAACTATTCATAAATGTCTACCCTCGCAACCTCCGCATCATCCGTCTGAACGGTGTATCCAACAGGATCATCACGTCTTCGGTGAAAACGTAGCCAATCAGTTGGCCCCGGGGGCCGGTGACGGTAGCGCCGTACACATTAGCATCGACGATGCGTTCGGTAACCGCCAAGAGGTTCTCATCTGGAGCGGCCGTAACGAATTCGTCCTCGCAGAAAGCACGGACTAACGCTTGGGCATCCCCCGCTTCTTCCCGCAAAGTTGCAGCCTCCACAAAACCGAGTTGTTCGTTCCATTGATCGAAAACGGGGAGTACGGGCCAGCCGGTTTTCTCGAATTTCAGTAGTGTTTCCGCGACTGTGTTGCCTGGGTATATTCTCGGCTGCGAGTTTTGGGGTACTCGGAGCACTGCTTGCATAGATTTATCAACGAGCCTGCGCCGCTGCCAGCCGTTGCGGTATTCCATGACCGATAGGAAGATGATAAAACCGGCACCAATCACCAAAAGTGGATCGCCTAAGTGATAGCCCAGCCAGGCGAGACCCAGCCCGATAATTACGCCCAGTAGGGTAACGATTACCGTAGACGCACGAACGCCGAAGGGGCGCCGAAGCAAGGCCCGTAGAATGCGCCCTCCGTCGAGTGGGTAGGCGGGCAACAGGTTGCCGACGGCAAGTAGAAGATTGACGGCAAGGGTGAGGCCGAGAAGCTGGTCAACGATGCTTGGCATGACCACTAGGTTCCCGGATAGTTTCAGGTAAAAGGCAACCAGTAGTTCACCGTCGGGTCTGGTTAATAGGGCACCCCAAGCAATAATGGCCAGCAAAATGTTGGCCAATGGGCCGGCGGCGTAAACAAAGACTTCCGCCCACAACTGCTTGGGTTGTTCCGGCAGGTAGGCCCCGCCGCCCAGCGGGAAGAGGATGATTTTCTCGGCCTGCACCCCTCTGCTTTTGGCCGCTAGTGCGTGCCCAAGCTCGTGAATAAGTACGAAACTGAACAGCAATACCGCAATGGCTGACCACCAGCTTACCGTGGACCAATTCATACCGTAACCAGGTACCCAGGCAAAGTACAGGATGGCTATGGGCACGAGCAGGAAGGTCCAGTGGAGGTCTACCGGTACGCCGAAAATTTTGCCGATGCGGAGGGAGGAGGAGAGAATGACTGAATGAGTAAATTAGAGAATGAGTGAATAGTCGCTACGCTCTGGTTGCAAGTGTTGCAGGCGGCGCTACGCTCAAGTTGCAGGGCTGCAACACCTGCAACTTGAAACCTGAAACTTGCTTATTCCTCTTCGCATAAATAATCGATTTCGCTAAGAAATTCGGGGCGAAGATAAGTGCGGGCCACTCGGTTGACATCTTCCACTGTAACGGCAAGGTAATGGTCCAGTTCAGTATTGATCAATTCAGGCCGGCCGAGGGAGGCGAAGAAGGCCAATTCCGAAGCCCGGCTGTTGACGTTGATGGATTTGTAATGGTTGTGCTGCTCCAACCGGTTCATCACCTTGGCGAGTTGTAATGGCTTGACGCCCTTGGCGACGAATTCGCTCACGGTCGTGAAGAGCGCCGTACGGGCTTTCTCATAGTCGGCGTCTTCGTCAGGCCGGGCATCGATCAAGATGGCACCGGAATCGAGGCCGTCATTGTGACCGGCGGAGACTTCGGCGAAGAGCTCTCCGTCCCGCACCAACCGTCGGTAGAGTAGGGAAGAGCGACCACTGCCCAACAAGAAGCAGAGGATATCTATGGCAGGGAAGTCCGGATGGGTTCTTCCTGGCGTTCGGTAGTTCAGGTAAATGACGGGGCTGGGCACGTCGGAGACAACTTCCTTGCGGCGGGTAGCCGTTTGCTCCGGCTCTTCGGGCAAGGCCGGGCGAGGATGATCCGGGCCGGAGGGAGGGATGTTGCCGAACCACTTTTCGACCTGGTCGCGGATCAGCGTATCGTCAAAGCCGCCGGCAATGCTGAGGATGGCGTTGTCGGGTCGGTAGTACCGGTAGTAGAAATCCCGAACGTCCTCCAGGTTGGCATCCTCGATGTGTTCGAAACGCTCCCCGATGACGGGCCAGCGATAGGGGTGGACTTTGTAGACCAGGTCGTTGAGGTGGTGGTACAAATCACCGTAGGGCTCTTCCAGGCAGGTCTCCTTAAATTCTTCTACGACAACTTTCTTCTGGGTGTCGAGTGCCTGCTGGTCTAGTTTGAGCGCGCGCATGCGGTCGGCTTCCAACCACAGGGCGGTTTCGACGTTGTCGGCCGGTAAAATATCGTAGTAGAGGGTGTGATCAGCACCGGTGACGGCGTTGTTTTCGCCGCCGGCGAGTTGCAGCGCGTCATCGAAGTTGGGCGCATTCTCTGAGCCGCCGAACATCAGGTGCTCGAACAGGTGGGCAAAGCCGGTGCGGCCGGGAGGGTCGTTGCGGCTGCCGACCTTGTACAATACGTTGACGGCAGCCACGGTCCGCTTGGGGTCGTGGTGCAGTACTACGGTCAGGCCGTTGGAGAGTTGGTAGGTATCGTAGGTTATCAAGGAGTTGTTGTCAATTTTTGTGAAACCCCCTCCCCAACTCTCCCCCAGGGGGAAGGGCTTTGGAAAACGCTGCGCGTTTTTTAGTGGTGGGACTATCGGCAAGCAGTTAGAAATCAATATTCCCGATTCCACTAACCGCCAAAATAGAACCCCTTTGCATCATTATGGTTGTCTGCAAGCTACACCCGATGACTACCCGAACAATTGCTGCCTTTATATTTCCCTTTTTATTGTCCTGTTGCGGAGGGCCAGCCACGGCCATCCCGCTGGCGGAACTCGACTACGCCGAGGTGGAAAATCAAACGGGTTGGACGCTCCGCTTGCACGGAGACGGCAGCGGAAGTCTTAGTCACTTTCAGTTGCCTGCCTATCACCTGCATTACCCCGTCACGACCTTTAATGCCAGTCCGGCCCGACAACTGACCAGCCGCTGCAAGGGTAAAAACGAAAATTCGGTCTGTGTGACCATCCGTTATTATTCTTCGCGGAAGGATGAACTGGCGGAATGCAAGTGTGCTCCCGGCAGCTGGCCAACTAGGATTATGGAACAGGCCATCGCAGAAATGCAAGAAGCAGTGGATGCCGGTGGGAGCGAACGGAGTTGCCGGATGCTGCGGCGGCGGTGGATGGCGGCGCGGTAGTAGTCAGAGCGTCAAACAGTCAGGGAGTGCCTGCTATTCAACGTTTTCTTGCACCTGCGGCCGCGCCCGAAAAACCATAAATCCAAAGGCCAATAAAGCCAGCATCGTAACGATGATGCCGAAGTAATGGATCGGCCCCGGCGTAACGCCCGGAAACTCCCCCTTGATCCGGGCCATATAGGTGCCGATGATGACGATGCCGAGGTAAAGAAAGTAGATGAAATGCAGCTTCTTTTTTTTGATCCGGTTCATAAAGAAAGGGTAGAGGAGGATCATGAGATAGCCCAAACTACCACCAGCCAGCTTGTATGGGACCAGCTCGATGCCATTCAGCAATACATTGGTCGTAAGGAAGCCGAAGTGGATGAAATGCAGCACACAGAAGATGGTCACGATCTTCTTTAGGGTGGGCATCACCCCGGGCGCTTCGTCATGAAAGGTAAGGGCGAAATAGCTGAAGGCGAGCAGGTACATAAAGAGGGACAAGCGACCGGAATAACGGGCGGCGTGGCGGAAGACTTCGCCTGGTTCTGTGTAACTGAAATAACACCAGACGAAAATGGCCAGCTCAGCAAGGATGCCAGCGATCAGGCCGTTTCTCAGGGTAAAGCGGGTAAGGGTAGAAAGCATGATCTGTTTTTGATTGAAAACTTAGTAAGGCCAGGCTACCCGGAAGTAGACATGAAGTAAATGTGGTATTTTCCCAATCCTGGCTTTAGTTAGTGGTCATGAATTGACTTTACAGAAATAGTCAACGCCCGATTTTTTAATTTCCTGGGCACTTATTTCAGAGGAGCCCAAGTTCAAGCAGTTATTTATCACCCACTACTTACTACCCACTACTTACCGCTCCTTAATTTTCTCCCCCGTAGCCTTCATCACTTCCTCCCCCTTATCATTAGGTACCGTCATCGAGAGCGTATAATGCGCAATTTTCCAGCCGTTTACGCCGTCGCGCATGACCACGGCGATGCCTCGGCAGGGCCCCATCCAGGTATCCAATACCTCGTCCCAGTAAGCGACTTGTTGGTTGGGGTCGTAGAAGACGTGGCGCTCGACAGCATTGAAATCCCAGGCTTTGCCACGGGCAAAGTAGGGGGCGGCGAAGCCGAGGAATTCGGCCTTGGTCCAATGCTCCGCTTTATCGGTGCCGATGTAGATGGCATCATCCATCAACGCGTCGAA
>JBLHRW010000345.1:0-5110 GCA_047626445.1 Neolewinella sp. | reverse complement strand
CCCCCCCCAAAAGTCACAGCGCGTCCGTCCAAAAAAAAACGCCCCACCCAGCCCAAAAGACCAGATGAGGCGTTCCCCGCAACACTTGCACCCCCTGCGACAGGAAGCGAAGCGCCTCCTGCAACAAAGCGCGAAGCGCTACTATATCTTAAAGTGAAAAGTACCCAGGAAGTAACGGCCCAAACCATCGCTGGTCGTTTCCGTAGTTACGAAGGAGCTGACGGCACGGTTGATGATCGTGTTCTGATCAAAGATGTCCGAAGCGGAGATTCGGAAGAAGTGGCGCTTCTTGCGGAAAGGCCGAATTTCCAGGCTCAGGCGGAGGTCCGGAATGGTCTGCTGCTCCGCAAAATCACTCGCGGC
This sequence comes from Neolewinella sp., assembly GCA_047626445.1. GTDB lineage: Bacteria > Bacteroidota > Bacteroidia > Chitinophagales > Saprospiraceae > Neolewinella. The sequence continues at coordinate 4,747 of JBLHRW010000345.1, read as the reverse complement.
GAAGATGCTGTAGAGGAAGCGGCTCTCAAAGCGCCATTTCGGGCTAACTTCCAGTTCAAACTGCGCTAACAGATTGTGCGTCAATTGGCTGATGGAGGTGGAACGGACGTTCTCTCCCTCGAAGCTGTTCCGGTAGTTGTTCAGATCGTAGCCGACCTTGAGGTAACTGTCCTCATTGAATTCCGTCGTGATGTTGACGCCCGCAGTCGTGCTGGTCGTTGTGTTCAACTGTTCTATATCATCGACAAACCCGATGCCCTGGCTACCGTTCGTGCTGGCGTTTAGGCGCATTTCACCGTTAAGGAAGTTCATGCCGATGGTGGCCCCCACGCCAAGGTTACCCTGCCAGGCGTGGCCGACGTTAATGGGCATGAAGATCTGCTGGCCATCCGTAAAGGTGACGGAGTTACCAATAGCATTGTCCGTGTAGGTGACGTTGATTCTCGTATTGAGGCTAATGGCGCGGTACTGGTCGTTAAAATATACAAACGAATTCAGGCCGTGGTTAACGGAGGGGGTCAAATCAGGGTTACCAATACTGACCCGGCCACTGGCGCCAGGCTGGGCAATCGTCTGGAGCTGCGAAATAGCGGGTGCCCGTGAGCTACTGTTGTAGCCGAAGTTAAAGAAACCTTTCTTCGACCGTATACGCAGCCGTGCGTAGGGAAGTACGAAGGTATAGTTGGTAGACTGAATTACATCTTCTGACAATGCCAGCGTATTTCTTTCCACATTAGAGCCAAAAGAGAGGTTGCCGCCTTTGCCAAAGGTATGGATCATGCCGAGGGAACCTTCTGCCCCACTCCACTGCCGATCCAGTAGGTTAACGGCAGTCTCTTCGCCGAGACGGAAGCGATAATTACCCTGGTCTTCTTCCAGGCCATAACCTGCTCCAATACGTACCCGCCATGCATCGCTAATGGGTTCCGTGAAATCGACGTCCGCACCGTAATCGAAACTGTTCGTCCTCCGGTCCTGGATCTGTTGACCATTGACCAGGGCACCGGGTACGTTAAGCGAGGCTTCGTTTAGCCCTTCAGTGATCAGGTCAAGGTCGCTTTGGTTTTCGGTGAAGCCACCACCAACACCAACGTTTAGCGTTCGGCCATCCCGACCACCAACCCGGCGATTGAAATTCAGGTCCAGGTTAGCTGATGGGCGCTCGTTTTCGTTCAGCTCGGTCACATCGTACTCATCAATCAGCTGTTCCCCGTTTTTTATGCTGGTTTCTGCTATCGTAGAGTTGTTTCCACCGACAATACTAATATCACCGTTGATGCGCAAGCGTGAGGTGGTATCCAGTCTTTGGCGGTATTCAAATCCGAGGCGGTGGCTGTAGTTGCTCGCAGCATTGCCTTCCATGGTATTGATAATTCGCTGATCATTGGCGCGGTTGAAGGCCTGTAGTGTGGTAGATTCCTGGGCCTGGGTCCGGTCGAAGAGGGCGTAATCAGCCGTCAACTGCCCACCTTTGCCGATGCTCCGGCCAAAGTTGACGCCAGAGGCGATACTTCTATTTTGGCCAGTAGCATTACCATTGTCCTGTTGTAGCGGCCCGTTGTTGGCGCCACTAAAGGAGAAGCCCCGTCCACGGCCGGAGCTGCCGTTGAAACCGGAAATTTCATCTCCGGAGAAACCAATTTTGTTTACGTTATTGACCGTTCCGAGAATACCGATTTGGGTCACATCACTAATCCGGAATATCTTGCCACCGGCTTGGTACCGCTCCTGCGTACCGTATCCAGCATAGACTTCTCCGAAGATCTTGGCTTTGAAGTCGTCCTTCATCTCCAGGTTAACGGTCATATTTTCATTACCGTCATCGATGCCACTTATTTCCTCAGCATCTGATTTTTGGTCGTAGACCTCCACGTTTTTGATGGCCTTGGCATCCAGGTTTTGGGTAAGCAGGGTCGAGTTACCCGCAAAGAATGGCTTACCGTTGATCATTACCTCCGAGATTGGCTTACCCCGCCAGGTGATCTGGCCGCTGGCGTCAACACTCATCCCCGGCAAGCGGCGGATCAGGTCTTCCACCACTGCGTTGTCACCAACGGCAAAGGCCCCGGCGTCATACATCATGGTGTCCCCCTTCATCCTGATCGGAATGCGATCCGCCGTTACTTCCACGCCATTCAGGAAAAATCCGGCGGGGTACATCTTGATGTTACCTAAATCAAAGTACTGGTCGTCTTTGGTTACTTCCAGTACCTGATCGGGCCGCTCGTAGCCCAGGAAGGTTACCCGCAGCAGGTAGTTGCCAGCAGGAATGTTTTGCATCCGGAAGGCACCTTTGTCATCGGTCGTACCGAAGCTGGTCAACAGGCTGTCCTGCGCCCGCAGCAGCACGGCGTTGGCGCCAGGTAATGTGATGCCCGTCGTATCCATAACGGTGGCGACGATCTCCGCCTGGGCGGAGAGTATGGTGGTGGTGACCAAAAAGGCCAGTAGGGTGTATAATGATTTCATTTGGTTGGGGTTACTGGGTAAAGAAGGTCGGGGGGTATCAGGTTTTAGGTTATCGGGATATCAAGTCGTCCAGGTATCTAGTACAGTGTAAACTAAGTTTCGTTAGCTAAAAACGAAGATAATTTGGTCGCTGGCTAAACAAAAAATCACTTGCATAGCCGTAGCTACGGAAATTGTTTTTCGTGACGCCAGCGGGCAAAAGGTCAAGTTTGGGCAACGAAACTTACTGGCTGGACCAGTAGTGGTCGAGTTCATAAATATTCATCCATTTAACTTGCCATCGCGGCGCTGTACTTCCCAACTGAAAACCTCACGTAGCTATGGCTATGATCGGCTTTCAGTTAGTCGTCCAGCACCACGCTGCCTGCGTTAAATGTTCAAAGACTTAAGAACTCGACCACTAGTGGTCTCAGTGCAACAACTGAAAAACTCAGTGTGCTGTTAGACTACTTAGAAACATCAATCTGAAAATTGACCTCCGAGCGTCCGCACTTGGTCTTTTAGCCCTTGATTCGCGTTACCAAACTAAAAGACTATCCCCGTCCACGTTCCCATCCACGGCGGCGGCGTTCCATCATCTCCGTGGCGCGCTTCTGTTGTTTGTCAAACTCCTCGCGGGTAATAACTTTTTCATCAGCGGGCTTCTCCGGGGCTGCATCAGGAGCATTGGGGGCCATGGTGGTCATTTTGAACTCCGTAGTTCGTCCGTCTTTTACCACCTTGAGGTAAACAATGGCGCCCGGCAGGCCGCCATAGCCGCGTGGGCCAATGGCCAGCGGGATACTGGGCGTAAAGTAAGCCGTCAGGGTATCTCCTTCAATACTAATGGCTGTAGCCAACTGCGTAGGCAGCGGGATTTCTTTCATGCCCACTTTCATGTTGGCAATGTTCCATTCAGGGGCGATCCACTTATCCTCCATGATGAAGGACTGGTCCATCACCTGCCGACGATCGGTAACCGTGGAGTCACCAATACTGGTGTAGAAAACATCCGGGTTTTCCTGGCCGCGCATTCCCCAAGATCCCCGGCCTCCACTGGCTGATGCCTCCTGGGGTAATTGGGAATAGCTGAAAGCCTCAGCAGAAAACTTCAGGCGGCCGGCACGGTCAAAATCGCCGTCGGCCATCCGCTTCAGCATTTCTTCCTTGCGTTCTTTGGACATCCAGTCTCCTATTTCGAAAGTGAAGCTTTCGTTGTAGTCAATGGTTCCGCTGGTGATCTGAGCGGAGAGGGTTCCCATGCTGAAGAACAGGGCTAAAAGCAAGGTAAAGCGTTGAATAGAATTCATTTGGTTGGGGTTGTAGTTTTTCTAGGAAGTAAAGAAGTATGACAAATGTTGTACAATCTTGGTTTTTTTTTAATCTCGTTCGACAGATTGGGTCCTTTAGTCGACGGTCCCGCATTTCCAAGGTTTAATCTGCTGTAAAGCCTTTCCCTGTATTGGTGCAGTAAAATTTAAGTCTCATAGTGGCGAGGGCAAGCCTCGCCACTATGATGGGGTAATCTCGAATCGTTCGCTGAGCGAACGCGTTAAAGCATTTCGCGGAATTTCATAAGGACGGGATCGCCCCCTTGCGGTCGCCCGCACTGGCAAACGTTTTCACCTCGTGTTCCCGACGGGAGTATAGCCTGCGCACCTATCCCCCGTGGATCATACGCGTCATCGTTTTCTCTCGTTTCTCCTGTTCTAACCGGAATTTTTTCCGGCTAATCTTTTTACCTTCCGTTGGCTTTATCAGTTCAAGCGGTTCGGTGCTTAAGGCCATAGAAATAGCACGGTAAGTCAACAGACCGTCTTCCTGCGGAATCTGTAGCACCATAATCGCTCCGGGTAATCCGTAAATATTATTAGGCCCTACCTGCACGGGAATAGAAGGCGCGTAATGGGCCGTAATCGTGTCACCGGCTTCAGTTATTGCCGTTGCGACCTTAAGGTCGAGGCCAATGGTGGCGTCACTGGGTGGAATGGATTCTCCCGTCATCTCCCACTTTAAGGCAGGCACTTTTCCGGAAATGAGGAAGCCTTTATCGAAGATATAATCGGTGTTCAGTACTTCTCCTGTCTTGGTATTGGTCGAATAATGGGAAGGGTCTCCTCCTCCCGTAGCAATCACCATCATACCGCCGCCTGCCATTTCGGACTCCATTTCTGTAACGTCCTTGACTTGTTGGATAAAGGTGAAACCGTCAGGGCCGAAGGTTGCCCGGAAGTTTTCCGTAAAAGCACCGGAAGCGGCCATCTTAGCAATCATGGCCCGGATTTCCTTATTCTCTTCC
>JBLHRW010000344.1:0-5175 GCA_047626445.1 Neolewinella sp. | reverse complement strand
AGCGGTTATGCTGACGGGGAAACGGCTGTCGGGCAAGACGCTTTTCGGCGAATTGGTGGCTAACCGCTTATTCCTCGGTCCGGTCATCCGCTTACAGCCTAACAGTACCATCAACGTGGATGGGCGCCGGATGACAACGACCGGTAACCTAAGTGAAGCACTCGACTTTATCGAAAAGTACACCCTGCAACGCAAACCAATGGTCTGGATCGATGACCTGGAAACCTGGTGGGACAGGTCAGTTTCGCTGGCCGAAAACGTCCGGGAACTGGCCGACCACATCGATGATTACTCCGGTCGCATCTTCTACCTCGTATCGACCACCAATGCGGTGTACCATCACCTGAATCGGTTTATGAACATGGAACGGTTCTTTCAGGCGGAAGTCAACCTGGATGATTTTCCGCTCGAGGACATGCAACGGGCCATCCGGATTCGCCACGGAGCTACCCATAAGGCCCTCGTCAATGCAGACGGGGAGCCATTGAGCGAAACGGCCTTTAGCAAGCGAGTTCGCAACCTGCACCGGGCATCCGGCGGCAACGTGGGGGATACCCTGAACTACTGGGCCTGGCTGACGGCGTACTGCGACGAAAACCGGGTGACGCCCAGTGGCAACTGGCGGTACAAAATGCCCGCCTTCGTATCGGCAGATACTGGCCTTCTGCTCACCACGATCTTCCTGGAGCGGCGGACGAACGAATACCACCTGCGTAAACTCCTTGGCCCTGCCTTTGAGCTGCGCTATCGCAGCATCTTGCGACGCCTGCTGCGGGTGGGGCTGCTCACCCGGCACAACGACGGCTGGCTGGAAATTTGCGAAAGCGTCGTCAACGACGTAGGCCGGGCACTGGAGAATAACGGCTACCTAAATATAAAAGACTGATGGAAGCGCTGATGCAACCTTATTTTAACTGGACCAACTTGATCCTGGTAGCCTTGCTACTTTGGGCAGGGTACCTGCTGCTGAGTTACCTGAAAGGAAGCTTGCAAAGTAGTACTTTCCTGGGGCAATACCAGCGACGGACCATGGGAGTACTGTCCGTATTCCTACTGCTCTATGAACCAATTACGGTACTAACCCTGACGATGATCTTTCTTTTCATCAATCCTTTCACGCACGGTATTATGATCCTGGTGATTATCCTGGCGGCCTTTACGCGGATCAGGGATTACGTAAGTGGTCGTATCATCCAGACGTCCTCATTGCTGGTAGAAGGTAAGCGGATGAAAACGGCGAAATCTACCGGCGTCATCTCCCGGATCGGCCGTATGGGGCTTTACCTGCAAACGGGAGAAGGACTCCACTTCGTTAATTACAGCAATCTGCTTACCGAAGGTTATTCTCTGGCTACGGGCAAGGAAATTGGTGGCTACTATCAGCTCCACATCCGGCCGAAGGAACTTGACGAGTTTCAGCCACTACAGTTTCTGGAAGACAAGTTCGTCAGTACGCCCTACCTGGATCGGACCTTTAAACCGGAGCTGTCGTTGAACGAAAAGAACGATCGGGAGATTCTGGCCCGGATTGCCGTGCGCGAAGACCAACACCTCCACGAGTTGCTCGATTTACTGGCCGAGTGGGGCTACCCCGCTACGGTCGCCCACAAATAAGCCGGCAACTATTAATCTTTTCTACCCGTATTTTTTAGAATCAATATTACATGGACCAGGTTAGCGAAATCACCCAGATCATTGCGGCTTCGATCGTCATCATCCTCTCCTTCATTTTTGGGGAAATCTCCAAGCGGACGAACATCCCTTCGGTGCTGATGCTCATCATTCTCGGTATTCTGGCCAAGATCGGCCTGGACGCTGCCGGCCTCGGAGATCAGAATTTCTTCCCTGTGCTAAAGGTTCTTGGAACCGTCGGGTTGATCATGATCGTCCTGGAAGCAGCCCTGGAGCTGAAGCTGGAACGGGATAAGTATCTCGCCATCGGTAAAGCCTTGTTGATCGCCTTGATCGGGTTGGTACTGTCGGCCTGGGCCGCTGCGGAAATTCTGCAGTACTTCATCATAGGAATGGACACCACTACCGCCTGGCTCTACGCTACGCCGCTGTCCATCCTGTCTAGTGCCATTATCATCCCCAGCGTTACCGGCCTTAAAAAAGAAAAGAAAGAGTTTCATATCTACGAGAGTACCTTCTCCGATATTTTGGGCATCATGCTCTTCTATTTCCTGACCTCCCAACTCCAAGGGGCGCACGGTGAGGTAGGCGGAGAACATCTGGCCGATACCGCTGAACACTCCAGCGGTGCGCTGGCCTATGGTGTGAAAATTCTGATCACCATCGTCGTCTCTCTTGTTGCCAGCTACCTGGTGGTACTCATCTTTCAACGGATCAAGAGCCACGTGAAGCTGTTTTTACTCATCGCGGTCCTGTTGTTGCTCTACGCGCTGGGCAAAACCTTCCACCTTTCCTCCCTCATCATGATCCTGATCTTCGGACTGATGATTGCGAACCTCCGCCTTTTCTTCCAGGGGCCGCTAAAGAAATGGCTGGACTATAAAAGTGCCATGCACATTTATGAAGGGCTTCACGTAGTAACCATAGAGACGGCCTTTGTGGTACGAACCTTCTTCTTTGTTATTTTTGGTATCACGATTTCATTGGCGACCTTGTTCAGCTGGGAGGTGGCCATCGTCAGCAGTCTCATCATCCTGAGCATTTACCTGATCCGCTTCGTCATCCTTCGAATCTTCATTGGGAAAGATATCCTGCCGCAGCTCTTCGTAGCGCCCCGGGGCCTGATCACGGTGCTGCTCTTTTATGCTATCCCAGACGAAGTAAAGAATCCCAATTTTAATCCCGGTATCCTGCTGTTCATCATCATTGCCACCAGCCTGATCATGACTTTTGCGATGATCGTGGATAAGAAGCGGACGTCCACCGCCTTGCGCAAGGTTGGAGAGTCTCCCGTTGGCTACGAAAAGTGGCGGGCACCGACACTGGCGGAGGCGACGGTTGAGGAGGACCCGGAAGGGTAGTCTAATAGTAGACAGTCTAATCGTCTGGTAGCGCTGCCGCAAGGTGGAGCTCGCTACCCTCGTGAAGTAATCGCTCCCACAACCCGACAACCTAAAAACCGGTATGGGTGGCAGCCTATAATGACTCCCCCGCCGCTTCACTACCAAACAGCAGCACCAGCTCCCAAATGGCCGTGCTGACCTGTTCTGCTCTATTGGCCGCGAGGCACTGGTCGCTGGTTTTTAGAATGGTTTCAAACTTCTCCAGTGCTACTTCAACGCTGGCGTGGGCCAACTCGAAGCGTTCGTTATCTATCGGTGCCTCCGGGCCGTAAGTCCTGGCGTTCGGCTTGATCGAACGAACACGCCGCCAGGTAATGCGGACATCTTTAGCGCAGTGGCTGAACCCCGTCCACTCAAGGGAACAAAGATTAGGTTCTCCTACGGCGTGTTTCACTTCGATCCAGGTGATCAGAAAATCGTAGATCGCCCCGATGTAGAGCTCATGCATAGTTGCCGGGCTGGCGGTGGTGAGTTCATACGTTGCCCGGTCAAGCTGAACGCCCGCAAGTTCCAGGTTGGCGTCTTCGATGGACGTACGGGCCTCGGCATACACCCAAGCTGCCTGATCGAGGTGGTAGCGGATGTTTTCCAACCGTTCTTCATTGTACGGGCGTTGCCAGGTGGAGCGGAGCGCTGCCAGGGTATTGTCCAGTTGGCGGGCCGCAGCTTTTGCCGCTACCGGCGCATCGGTATGGATGGCGTAGAACAAGTCTACGTAGGCTTGCTCGGCTTGCCGGCCACTGGTGCGCTGCTCAGGCGTGCAGGCATAAAGTAAACAACCGGTCAGAAGCAGAACGAAATGGCCGAATAATGACATGATCAGGCAGTTTTATTGTCGGCGTAAAGATTCATGGCGTCTTTGGTAACCTCGTCGGCGGCACCAGGTAAACGGCGCGGTCACAAACCTCGCTAACGGTAGTGGAGGTGCTGCCCAACCACTTATCCATGAACTCGGTCTTACTACGTGGCACCATCACTACGGCAGCAATGTCACTTTCTTGTGCCCGCTCAATAATAGCATTCGCCGTGTTAAATGTTAACGCGCATTCATAGAAAATCTCTACACCCCTGGGTGGTTCGACCAGGTGGTAACCGACACCGTCCCCGCTTGGGTAGGCGAACTGACGCAGACGTTGGATATAACTGTCTTGAATACTCCCGTCTCCGGAAAAAACAAGCGGTTGGTTTGGGTCCAAGGAACTCGAATAATAGTGGACCAGCACAACATTATGACCCAAATCCTGAGCGAGATGCAAACCATACCGATAGGCGTTATGGCAGGGAAGGCTAAAGTCCACTGGAATCAGAATATTAGACATGATAACGAGCAATTTGTTGGAGTACAAATTTATGCCACCTGGCTCTGGCTCTTATTGATTTACGTCAGTCGGGGAGATGACCTAAATCATAGCGCGCTTCCGCTATTACTATGATATTTGTGGTCAACCAATCCATTAAGCGATGCACCAAATTAAGTCCATTCTGGTCCCCGTAGATTTTTCCAACATTGCCCGAAATGCCTTTCAATATGCACTGCACCTGGCAGACCATCTCGACGCTTCCATCAATCTGATGTACACCATACCACCGGCCACCGCGGTGCCTGCTCATGCCCCTTTCGCGGTCTCCTTCGTGGAAGAACTGCAGGACGAAGCCACCCTCGGTATCCGGCAGTTTATGGAAACCGAAATCGCAGTACTCGGCGATCAGCTCCAGCGGAAACCGAAGGTGAGCTGTCTGGTCAGTGTAGGGGACCTGCGGCATACCATCCGGGAAAATGCAGACGAACTACAAAACGACCTCATCGTGATGGGGACGCACGGCCAACATGATGTGTGGGATAAGCTGTTGGGTACCAATACCACCTTTTTACTCAAACGATCGCCCCTGCCGCTACTGATTGTACCCAGCGGGGTGAGCTTTACTCCCTGTAAATTATTATGCTACGCAACGGACCTGCAACATGCCGATGCTTTTAGAGTGGATAGGCTTTTCGAGGCATTCTCCGCCTTTCACCCGGACCTACATTTTCTGCATGTATTGCCCTTCGAAAAAGAACAAACGGCCTATGAGCTTGGCAAGCTTCGGGAGCTCTTCGGAAAACCCCACGACGCTACCAGAACAACCTTTGCAACGGTGA
>JBLHRW010000343.1:0-5178 GCA_047626445.1 Neolewinella sp. | reverse complement strand
TCATTTCCGTAACTGAGGCTATGCAAAGGATTTGTAAATTCGGTGAGAACAAAAGCGTCAGGTCAAAAACCAGTAAGTTATTTATACGGCGTCCCTAAGTTTTTGAATGTCTCGGTTTGTCGCGTAGCGACTGCACTTGAGTTGGCTGGGACAAGGAGGAACGACGCAGTCCCAGGTAACGGAGAGGACCCTTATTTTTTAACGACGCGGAGCGTCGTCAAGTTAATCCTTGGGTTCGTTACCCCGGACTTCGTCCAGGGTAACTATTGTGTATTCGCTACGCGAAATCAAGGCAACCTGAATGCATATAAACTTAATTTACAGTGTACTAGTGGTCGAGTTCTTAAGTCTTCGAACAATTAACGCAGGCAGCGTGGTGCTGGACGACTAACTGAAAGCCGATCATAGCCATAGCTACGTGAGGTTTTCAGTTGGGCAGTACAGCGCCGCGATGGCAAGTTAAATGGATGAATATTTATGAACTCGACCATTAGTGGTGCAAAGTGAGGATCAATGGGCCGTGCTCACCGAGCCCATAGCCGCCCTGGACCAGGCAAGCTACCAGGTGCGCAGTTACCCACGTAACGCACCGGGAGACCTCGACCAAGACGGGATCGACGACCTGACGGAGCTGGCCGGGTTTCCTGAGTTGGGCCCCCTCAACCCGGTGCTTCCCATTCCATACGTTGATGGCGTAGCCTGCATCCATACCAGGGAATCCTACATTGACCTTGCCTTCCAGCCTGGTGAAGCGGACGAAAATCCTCGCCTGCAGGACCTGGAGTTCGTTAAATTCTATATCCTCGACAACGACGAGGCCGACTCCAACCGGGTATACTTCATGAATACCGTCAACCACGAGGCACACGTCAATTTTGCCCGTGCCGTTGGCATTCCGACCCAGGCAACTGGGAACAGTTTTTTCGAAGACATGCGGGGCTTGCTCGTCTACTATCCCGAAGTTACCGCTCCCAGCGGCCACCCGACGCGCTCTCCATTCCGGAAGAGATCCTGCTCAACGACACCGGTTCCGGTGGGGGTTAAGAAGGTGGTCGTTCGGTGAGCGTCCCGTGCCCTGAAGCTATAAATCGTGCAATCTGTTATCCAAAACATAAAGCGGAAGACAACACTTGATTCGCTTAAATAAACTACCTTATACCCTACAACACAAGTCGTATACTACATGCTCAACCTAGCCACACTACTAGAAGACTCCGCTACCCGCTACCCTGCTAAAACAGCCTTCATTTTCGGAGACACCCAACTCAACTACGCGCAGATTAACGGCGCCGCCAACCAGGTGGCTAATGGTTTGCGAAAAATTGGGATTACACCAGGCGATAAAGTCGCGCTAAGCTGCTTCAACCTCCCCTACTTCCCAATAGCTTATTTCGGCATCCTCAAAGCAGGAGGTGTCGTGGTTCCGCTGAGTGTGCTCCTGAAGCAGGACGAAGTAGAATACCATCTTGATGACTCCGATGCCAAAGCCTACCTCTGCTTCACCGGAAGCGCCGACTTACCGATGGCTAAGATGGGACATGCCGGTTTTAGTAAAGTCAGTGCCTGTACCCATTTCTATGAGATCACGGCAGATCCGGCAGCGGCAGCCACCATACCCGGAGCAGCAACCCTGGGCAGCCTGATGGCTGGCCAACCTCCGCTTACAGGGACGGCCCAAACCGGTGCCGCAGATACTGCCGTCATCATCTATACCTCCGGGACTACCGGCCGGCCGAAGGGCGCTGAGTTAAGCCACTCCAATCTGCTGCTCAATGCCATAGTTTCCCAGAAAGTTATTGGCACGGAACCAACGGATACCCAGTTAATCGTTTTACCGCTGTTCCATATTTTCGCCATGACTTGCCTGATGAATACAGGTGTTTATCAGGGCGCCACCAGTGTATTACTTCCCCGTTTTGACGCCGCCGCCGTTCTGAGCCTTATGCGCAAGCATCAGGTTACCGTATTTGCGGGTGTCCCTACCATGTACTGGGGCCTACTGAACCACGACGACCCCGATGTGAGTGATATTTCGGTCAACCTGCGCATCGCCGTGTCTGGCGGCGCTGCCCTGCCAGTCAATGTACTTCATGGCTTCGAGAAGAAATTCAAGGTGCCGATTCTTGAAGGTTACGGTATGTCCGAAGGTTCTCCGGTAGTAACCTTCAATCACCGGGACCAAGAACGCAAACCGGGAAGCGTCGGCACACCAGTTTGGGGCGTTGAAGTCAAGGTGGTAGATGAAAACGGTCAGGAAGTCCCAACGGGAGAAAAGGGAGAGATCGTTTACCGGGGCCACAACGTAATGAAAGGCTACTACAAATGTCCGGAAGCCAATAACACCACCCTCCGCAACGGGTGGATGCACTCGGGAGACGTTGCCATCCGCGACAAAGACGGTTACTTCTTCATCGTTGACCGGACGAAAGACATGATCATTCGCGGAGGGCTCAACGTCTACCCTCGAGAGATAGAAGAGGTCATGATCCAGCACGAAGCGGTATCCCTGGTGGCCGTCATCGGTGTACCAGACGAAAAAATGGGGGAAGAGATCAAAGCCTGCGTCGTCCTGAAAGATGGCTGCGATTGTGGTGCAGACGAACTAAAAAGCTTTACCAAAGAAAGGCTGGCCGCTTACAAATACCCCCGGGTAATTGAGTTCCTGGACGCGCTACCCATGAGTGCGACCGGAAAGATTTTGAAGAAGGAGCTGAGAAAGTAGTTTGGTGGTTGAGCTGATGCATAGGCTGCTCGCTCCGCTCGTGCGCCTCTCCCCCGGAGAGGGGAGGCAACTCTGCTCGCTTGCGCTCGTGTAGCAATGTCGGTAACCGTGAAAAAAACCAACCCTTTTTGCTCCGTAGACGCCCCTACGGCCCTCCTACATAACCTCTGTGCTGCCCTCTGTGGGAACCATCAGTTCTGTGAGAACCGTCAGCTGCGCAGCAGCCTTTACCTCCTCAAAAGTGCAGTACACTTCATCGTGTCCAACTAACTCCCACCTGCCAATTCCGCCCCGGTGCCGGCTGAAAGTACCGTCGTCCGAATCGTGGGTTAAGGTCATTGCCAAAGCTCATCCGCTGATCCAGCAAGTTGGACCCGGCGACAAAGACATTAAAGGATTTGAAGGGATAACTAAGCTTGGCCCGGAGCAGGTGAAACGAATCCGCAAAAACGTCGTTGCCATCGTTTAGCGGAATGGCGTCGGTGTAATTGTGGAAGACATCGAGCCGTAGTCCGTTTTTCAGGTTTGCGCTGACCTCAAAATTAAGGGTGTGTGGTGCCGCACCAGGAATGTGCTGTCCGGAAAAATCCGTACCCCCTCGTTCCAGTTCCAGGTAGGTGAAGTTGTAGTAGGTGTAGCTGGTGAAGAAGCTCAGGCCAATCGCTTTTTCAGTTGAGCTGATCGCATTCCAGGTCGCCGAAAATTCGATGCCCTGTTGCCGGGTTTTGCCCGCATTTCGGAACAACTGCCTACCCTGCTCATCACTAAAACTAGTAATCGCTTCGTCCAACGCGAAGTGAAAGACGTTAAAGGAAGGGAAGAATTTACCGGCCACGTTAGCGGTGAAGCCAAGCTCATAATTCGTTCCGACCTCCGGGTCGAGGTCTACGTTAAGGCTGCCTTCGTTGGTCCTGAACTCATCGAGGCTTGGTGGGCTGAAGCCATCCGTCCGGCTCAGGTAGAGGTAGCCAAAGTCAAATTTACGTCCTGCGGCCAAGCGCAGGGAAACCGGCCGGTTGGCATTGAAGTCTGTTTTACCGGTCTCTCCCTCTGCGGAGAAGGTCCGATCGACGGTATAATCAAGTTGGCTGCTGCTCAGGCCGAGGTGGAAGTCCCAGGCGCCGGGAGTATAGACCAGCTGGCCGAAGGCCAGCCCTTGCCGACTGTATATCTCATCGCTAAAGTTCAGGTCGCCGGGTCCGGTACCGTCAGGATTGGTAAAATTCTGACCATTGCGGTACTGTAGGCGAGACTCCACGCCCAGCGCCAGCGCGAGATCGTTCCGCAGTAAGCGGCGGAGCGCAATGCGTCCTCCGGTACCGAGATTGGCTTCCCGTTTATAATCGAAATTGAAGGGATGGTCGAAGTAAAAGCCGGTGGTGTACAGGGCGGACTGCAACTTCCATTTACCGACGGAGCGCTCGTCCGTTAGTCCGAGCAGCAGGTTGTGGTAATGGATGGAGGCGTTTTTATCAGCGCTTCCGGGGCGGGCCTGGCGTGGATTTTCGGCGTACTGCTCGGGGTTAAGGCCGCCGGGGAGTTCGTAGTCGAGCTTGGTGTACAGGGCGTGTAGCGCGGTCTTTGTACCGGTTTTTTGCCCCCTCAGGGTAGAGGTGTATTGAAGCGTCAGCCGGTCCATAGCGCTGTGGTCGCGGTAGCCGTCGGTCTGTTGATAGCCTACGCGGAACTGGTTCCATGTACCGTTTTCTTTTGATCGCTGGATCGTCGCGTCGGCCCGCAGGAAGCCGTAGGAGCCGGTAGTAATAGAGGCATTGGCGTAGTGGGCTTGCTGCGCAACCTGACCTTGCTGTTGAATGCTTTGCGTATTCAGCAGCAGCGTCCCCGCCGTTCCCGGCCCGTAGAAACCACCGGAAGGGCCTTTGATGATCTGAACCCGGTCGATGTTGACCGCATCGAGGAAGTTGAGCGGTACGTCTCCGCCCGGCTCACCGAACGGGATACCGTTCCAGTACACCTGGGTATTGCGCACGCCGAAGGGTGCGCGCAGGCTGGACCCTCGAATGGCGATACGATAGCTGGCCGTGGCCCGTTCTTCGAATCTTACGCCGGGGACGCGGTTAAGACCACTCAGTAAAGAAGACTTATCATAGCGGACCAATGCTTCTTTCCGCAGCAGCTCCACCGGTGCCGCAGTGCCAATTTCCGGCGAATTACCGTAGGCCGTGATGGTGGCTGGAGGGGCGGTGTACTCCTGCAGGGTATCTGCCGTTTGGGCGAATATTCGGGCGGGAACGCAGGAGCACAGAAGGGACAAAAGGAGCAGGGACAATAAACGCATTCAGCTTTCGGTTTGGGTGGGCAAAGGTACCGCTTCGAGACGCCTTATAAATACGGCGGGATTGTCCCCAAAATGCATATGTTTAGAGATACAGATAGTGAGTGTTGACGAAAGTTTGTGGGTAGACCTAGTGGTCTGTCAATATTGAATTTGTGGG
>JBLHRW010000342.1:0-5192 GCA_047626445.1 Neolewinella sp. | reverse complement strand
CTTTACCCAGTGGTCGATCCGGCCTTCAAAATAGCGCTGCCAATCGGGTGGCTCTTCGGCGGTTTTGGGATAGAAGACTGTCCGCAACTCGTCTGGTGGCAATTTCAGGACGACGCTCAGGTCCGGGGCCCGGGCATTGGCCAAGCGGAGGTAGGTACGCACCGTATTGCGCGAGCACTTCGCCGCCTTGAAGGTAGCATTGATCGAGCGGGTACGCTGGTAAATTGTGAGGATGTCAATGATCTGGTCCATACGTTTGATTGCTCCCATCGTGGCTGCTTTTTTGCAGCCCTAGGACCCCGCCTCATTAGTCAAGGAGTCAGAGCGTCAAACAGTCAGAACGTCTGCCCACCTCCCTGACTGTTTGACTATCGGACCCCCTGACTTCACCCCTGGCACGATTATTGCGAGAAACCCAAACCATGCCCCCGACGTTAAGTACCTTTACTGACTTGTGGGCCAGTCCCCCCGCCCCTTCACGAAACCAAAAATGTGAGCCGACCTAAAAAGATTACGCTAAAGATGGATAACCGCGGATTTGACGACGAGCAGGAACTCTTCCCTTTCATCGGTACCGAAGAAGGAGATGAGGAAATGGACGCCGGCGATCTACCGGCTACCCTGCCTATCCTTGCGCTGAAAAATTCCGTGCTTTTCCCAACCATCGTCATTCCGATCAACATCGGACGAGACCGCTCCATCAAAGCCATTAATCAGGCTTCCGATACCGATAAATGGGTGGCCGTTTTCAGCCAGCGCGACCTCAAAATCGAAGATCCGACCGGGGAAGACCTCTACGAAGTCGGTACCCTTGCTCGCATTCTGAAGATGTTGCGGATGCCAGACGGTAGCCTTACCGCCGTCCTGCGTGGCCGCCAGCGCATCCGCCGAAAGCGGATCCTCCAAACCCAGCCTTACCTCTCCGGTGAGGTGGAATTGCTGTCTTACCAGCCGGCCTCCGATCCGCTGACCTTTAAGGCTACGATGGAAAACGTACGCGACAACGCCCGCCGCGCCGTTGAGCTCAGCCCCAATATCCCCACGGAGGCGCAGATGATGCTCGACAACATCGAAGTGCCCAGCCACCTGCTCAATTTCATCTCCAGCAACCTCAGCGGAGACATGAACACCAAACAGGAAATTCTGGAAACGACCGACTTGGGCGTAAAAGCCGAGCGGGTACTGACCGAACTGCACCAGGAACTACACATCCTGGAACTCCGCGACCAGATTGATACAAAGACGCGTGGTGACATCGAAGAACAACAACGACAGTACTTCCTCAACCAGCAGATGAAAGCCATCCAGGAAGAACTCGGCGACAACCCTAATAAGGAAGCCGTTGAGCAGCTGGAAACCCGCGCCGCTGAGAAAGTCTGGCCGGAAGAAGTAGAAAAAGTCTTTCTCCGCGAAATTACCCGCCTGAAACGGATGAACCCACAGGTCGCCGAATACAGCGTACAGCTCTCTTACCTAGAGGTGCTGCTCGACCTGCCCTGGAGCGACTATACAGAAGATAACTTCGACCTTAAAGCCGTGGCTAAAGTCCTCGACGAAGACCACTATGGCCTCGAAAAAGTCAAGGACCGGATCCTGAGCCACCTGGCCGTCCTCAAGCTGAAGGGCGATATGAAAGCCCCGATCCTGTTGTTGCTCGGCCCTCCCGGCGTGGGTAAAACCAGCCTGGGCAAAAGCGTAGCCGAAGCCCTCGGCCGCAAGTACGTCCGGATGAGCCTCGGTGGCCTGCACGACGAGAGCGAGATTCGCGGACACCGGAAGACTTACATCGGTGCTATGCCTGGCCGCATCGTCCAATCCCTGAAAAAAGTACAATCCTCCAACCCCGTTTTCATCCTCGATGAAATCGACAAGGTTGGTCAAAGTCAACGCGGTGACCCTTCCAGCGCCTTGCTGGAAGTACTGGACCCTGAGCAAAACTCAGCCTTCCACGACAATTACCTGGACCTGGACGTCGACCTTAGTAAGGTCATGTTCATTGCCACGGCCAACAACTACCAGACGATCCAGCCAGCGCTGCGCGACCGGATGGAGATCATCCACCTCAGCGGTTATTCTGCCGAAGAGAAGCTGGAGATCGCCAAACGTCACTTACTTCCGCGACAGCGGGAGGAGCATGGTTTGCAGACGAAGCAGGTGAAGATTCCTGTGGCTACCCTCAAAAAGGTCGTCACTGGTTACACCCGCGAGAGTGGGGTGCGGGGCCTCAACCGCCAGATAGGTGGCCTGATGCGTTACGCCGCCAAGCAAATCGCGATGGAAGGTGCAGAAAAGGTGAACATTGTCCCGGCGCTGCTGGAAGAAGTTCTTGGTCCGATCAAGTTCGAGCGGCAACCTTACCAGGTGGGTAAGTTGGCGGGTATCGCCGTTGGCCTTGCCTGGACCCAGGTCGGAGGAGAGATTCTTTACGTTGAAGCCAGCCTCAGTCCAGGTAAAGGTGGCTTGCAACAGACGGGTAACCTCGGTCAGGTAATGAAGGAAAGTGCCATCACGGCGCGTTCCTACCTCAAGGCGAATGCGAGTACTTACGGTATTGAACAAGAGTCCATCAAGGAGCAGGACCTGCATATTCACGTGCCCGAAGGCGCTACGCCTAAAGATGGGCCGAGTGCCGGTATCACCATGCTGTCAGCCATGGTCAGTGCTTACACTGGCCGACCGGTGAAGCCTTACCTGGCCATGTCTGGCGAGATCACCCTTCGGGGGAGGGTTCTGCCGGTCGGTGGGATCAAGGAAAAACTGCTGGCTGCCCGTAGGGCGGGCATGAAAATGATCATGCTTAGTAAGCTGAACGAGAAAAACGTCCGGGAAATCGAAGAACGGTACCTCAAGGGGCTCAAGATCTACTACGTCGAGACAATGGCCGAGGTACTGGAATTTGCCTTGGTATAGCGTCCTTTGGGAACCAGCACGCCTCGCGTACGCCCAAGCGCTTGTAGGAGCATGCTGGTTCCGAAACTAATATTCTCCGAGGCAAGCTGCAAATCGGACAGTTATTGAATTGACGTTCCTAAGCAGGCGCCTCGGTCACTTCTGATTAAGTGCGAAGTGGTTCTGCTCGGTTATTTTCCGACTTTCGTAAAGATTAACAGAAGTGATCAAATCTACTGGAAATTCCAAATAATTCGTTAATACCTTTGTAACGTCCCAACCTCAAATAGTCTCCGCGTGTCATTATTCTCGGAAACAAGACTCCCTACCTTATGAAGTATCTGCTACTCCTTTCTTTTTTGGTTTGTTCGTTGACGGGCCTGCAGGCCCAGTTGGTGGATCAAAATGGGGAAGACCTCGTGCAATTCTCCGGTATGGTGCTTGACGGAGGTAACAGCCAGTTGTTTCCCGTACCGTATGCTACGGTACTGATCAAAAACGACGGTCGGGGTACCTACGCCAACCTGGAGGGCTTCTTCAGCATCGTTTCGCATAAGGGCGATACCATCATCTTCAGTGCGCTGGGGTACGAAAACGCCATTTATGTGGTGCCTGACACGTTGAAGGACGATAAGTACAGTATTGTGCAGCTCCTGAGCCAGAACAATATTGACCTGCCCGCCGCAGTCGTATTTCCATGGCCCAGCCGGGATCACTTCAAGTTGGAATTCCTGGCCATGGACGTGACCACGGAGTTGCAAACCATCGCCAGCCAGAACCTCAGCGCCGATGTATTGGAGCGATTACAGCAGACTATACCACTATCTGGTGCGGAGAACGGCAGCTATTACCTGCGACAACAGGCGGCGAAAACCTATTATATCGGTCAGCGCCCTCCAATGAATATTTTCAGCCCGATAGCTTGGAAACAATTTTTTGATGGCTGGAAACGGGGCGATTTCAAGAAGAAGGACGATTAGATTTAGTCAGGCGCACGTTGCCAACTGGCCTGACTCCATGGTGGTTTGAACTCAGAGGGCGCGGCCGCAGGTGCAAAGAATGCGGATAGAAGCAGAGCAGGGTGGGGGATGGCGGGAAACCTGGCGGAGTACCAGCGAATCAGTTTGATCGGAAACTAGTGGGGAACTCCAGAAGTTCGACCCTTAAAAATCAACCAATTGCCGGATTCCTCCAACGAACTATACAACTATCCCGTTGGCTAATCAGTTAATAGGAGTATGAGTGCTCCCGGAAATAAACCCAAGTTTGATTTGCAAACAATGTTGATCGGATTGGGTATTTACCTGACCATAACGATTCTTGTCATGAGGTTTATGCCACGGCTGGCCGTTATGTTATTGGTACTTGGCCTAGTAGCCATGTCAGCTTATGCAGGCTGGTTAGTAACTAAGGCCCTGCGTAATAAGCTTCCCGCAAAACGAAAAGATGATTTTGCCGGCCGGATCCAAATCCGATTTCACGACTGCCAGGGTAAAGAAGAAAAATTTCGGACAGAGGCCGAGCAGATTCGGCTGAGCATCAGTACCCTCCGGGATGACTTGGAGCGCAGCTCCGCTGCGGGTGACGACGAGCGCACACGCGCAGATAACGTCATCAAAGAGCTTGAAGCGGAGTTTAACCTCCGCCATGCTAAAGCATCGTTCTTTGCCGACTGTAGTGCCAAGCTGAAAGTCCTAATGGATCGGTACCAGCTGCAGGAAAGCATCTCCGCCCGTAAACAGGAGTTGGAGGCCCTCCGAAGCACTAATTTCGACGACGAGGCCGTCCTCGAAGAGACCCGCTATCACCTGGAACGCGATACGATTGAGCTGGACACAATTGCTGAATTGAGCAAAGAAGCCTTCGTTAGTTTCAAAGCAGAACAGGCCGATGAGTTGCGCGTTCGGCTGGAGAAACTTCGTAGCCGGTTGTAACCGCAACTTCCCACTGAAATAAAAAGTTAGCTTACTGCTTGTCAGAGTCTCCGCAATGATGTTATCTTTGCGATCGCTTAAAGGCAGAATGCTGCCTACTTTTAGTCAGATAGTCAAAAAATCAAGCAGTCAAATAGTCAGCAAGCCGCTCGTGCGGTAGCTACTATCTAACTACTTGACTATCTGGATGCTTGACTTTTTACCTTCCGGCCCGTTCGTCTATCGGTTAGGACGCCAGGTTTTCATCCTGGTAAGAGGGGTTCGATTCCCCTACGGGCTACAAATTCGCAATGCGAATTTGATTTGTGATTCTCGAGATGCGGTTCTCGATTTTTGATTTACCCGCACAGCATGCTACCGCATTAGCGT
>JBLHRW010000341.1:0-5203 GCA_047626445.1 Neolewinella sp. | reverse complement strand
CCGTACCTGCGGCCGCGCCCACATGACTTTCTTCTTAAAACAGCTTAAAACTATATAATAATCACTTTATCTCTCAACGGAACATTCGTCTTCGTAACCCTCTTCAAAAACGGAACAGACCAGGTTCGGGTTATGAGAGTAACGTTACTTCACCAACCTTGAATCATTCCCGGCTAATCCGGGATTTTGTCAAACAAAGGCAATATCCAGTGTTATGCGCTTTGCCTCCAAATTAAGATCAAATGAAATTATTCATATTATTTGCCTTCGCCGCCGTATTGCTTTCCTGTGGTAACCCCTCCGCAGAGTCTGCCACCGAGAGGGACGGGGCGGAAGAGAAAACCGTTACCCTTTACACCCACCGCCACTACGACGTAGATAAAGAAATCTACGCCGCCTTCGAGAAGGAAACGGGCATTGAGGTGAAGGTCGTCAAGGCAGGAGCCGACGAACTCATCCAGAAAATGGAGGCTGAAGGCGACCAGTCTCCGGCGGATCTACTGTTGACCGTAGACGCTGGTCGACTGGTACGCGCGCACGAGAAAGGCTTACTGCAACCCATTACTTCTGCTGCTGTTAGGGGCACCATCCCCGCTTACCTGCGGGCGGAGGACGATAGTTGGGTCGGGCTAACGAAGCGCGCCCGCGTGATCGTCTACCACCCAGACCGCGTCGATACCAGCAAGCTTTCAACCTACGAGGCCCTGGCTGATCCGGAATGGAAAGGTCGCATCCTGGTCCGCTCCTCCGGAAACATTTATAACCAATCCCTACTGGCATCCATCGTTGCCCATGTCGGTGAAGACGCGGCAAAAACCTGGGCCGAAGGTATGGTCACCAACTTCGCCCGTAGGCCCAAAGGTAATGACCGGGACCAAGTGAAGGCTATCCTCGCGGGCGAAGGTGATCTGGCTGTTATCAATACTTACTACCTCGGGTTGCTCCGTAACGCTACCGACGAGCAGTCCGCCAAAGCGGGCAATGCCGTTAAAATTTTCTTCCCCAATCAAGACGGGCGTGGTACGCACGTAAACGTCAGCGGTATCGGCCTGGCCAAATATGCTCCGCATGCAGAGGCCGCTACACGCCTGATCGAATACCTGGCCAGTAAGCCGGTACAGGAACGTTTTGCTAGCATCAACTACGAATACCCAGCGAACCCCAAGGCGGAAATCTCGGAAGAGCTCAAAAGCTGGGGAAGTTTCAAGGAAGACAAACTGCCTCTGACGAAGCTGGGCGCAATGAACCGCGCGGCCGTTATGACTTTTGACGTGGCTGGCTGGGAGTAAGGGGCCGTGAAATTATTGTCACCTAATGTGACCGATTGTAGTATAACTTCGCCCCTGTGACAAACAAAATACGACATTTTTACCGTGACGCGAGTATCTGGTCGCTGGCACTGTTGGGGGTTGGCCTGTTCATGGCCATCCCCTTACTGGTTGTTTTACTCAGCCTCGCCAAGGGTACGGGGGAAACGTGGGGGCACCTTACCCGTTATTTTCTGTTGCGGTACCTGGGCAATAGTCTTGTCCTCGTGGGGGGAGTGGGGATATTGAGCACCATACTCGGGGTAAGCGCGGCCTGGGTGGTGAGCCGCTATGCCTTTCCTAGTCGGGAGCTGGTGGTGAAACTGTTGTACTTACCCCTGGCTATTCCCACTTATATTATGGCCTACGCCTACGTGGGCTTTTTGGGTAATGGGGGAACGCTCGTCCGTATAGAGGAAGTGATTGGCCTATCTCCTAGGGGAATAGATTTTATGAATCTCGGCGGCCTTATCTGGGTACTGGCGCTTTCGTTGTACCCGTACGTATACGCCAGTTGCCGGGTGGCTTTTTCCGGCTTGCCGGCGAGCCTGCGTTCGGCTTCAGCGCTGCTGGGGGCATCCGGTCGGCGGTACTTCTTTACGGTGGCGTTGCCCTTGGCTACGCCTGCCATTGTTGGTGGGGTGTTCTTGGTGACGATGGAGGTGCTGAACGACTACGGTGCGGCAAAGTATTATGGCATCAATACCTTCACTACCGGGATCTTTCGGACCTGGACGGCGCTGGAGGACTTGCGCTCCGCCACCTACTTAGCTGCACTACTAATTCTGTTCGTTCTGGTGGCAGTTTACCTGAGCCGACTGGCGCGTGGGCGGCGTTCTTTTGTCACTCAGTCCGTGCCAGGAAGCGAACGTTCGGGCCGCATGGTAGCGCGTGGCTGGAGGCGGTGGCTGGTCGTTGTGGCGGTAGGTACACCTCTATTTTTTGGCCTTGCCCTGCCCCTGGGGCAATTACTATGGTGGGTAAGTGGCGAGCCAGCATGGGGGATAAGCTTTTCGCTGGCCTGGGTGGGATTGCAAAGTTTACTGGTGGCCATCGCCGCCGCCGTGGCCTGTCTGGTGCTCGCCCTGGCCTTGGTCTTTCTGAGCCGGTGGAACCAGCTGGACGTGCTGCGACCGATCTCTAAATTGTCCGTGATCGGTTACGCCGTGCCAGGGGCAATCATTGGTATCGGGACCATCGGTAGTAGTCAGTTGATCGTCGACTTTTTTGCGGACAACTACGGCTGGCGTATCGGCTATCTTTTTTACGGTAGCAGCCTTGTGTTGCTCTACGCGTACGCCTTTCGTTTTCTGGCCGTCGCCTACCATCCACTGGAGGCACATTGCCTTAAATTGGGTAAGCCACTGGCGGAGGCGGCTTACCTGCTGGGCGACGGTAAACTGCGCGCATTGCGTAAGATCGAGTTGCCCCTGCTCGTGCCAGCCATGGTCAGCTCCCTCTTTCTTGTTTTCGTGGATACGCTCAAAGAGTTGCCCCTCACACTGATCCTGAAACCTTATGACTTGAATACCCTTTCCATCGCCGCCTACACCTATGCTGAAGACGAACAACTGGGCAAAGCGGCACCCCCGGCCTTGCTCCTGATATTGCTGGTTGCCATCGTGCTCTGGTCAATTTCTTTCGGTAAAGAAACCAAACGGTAAAGTAGCCCAACATCTCCCCAATGACAAAGGAAAACGATCGCCGCCTGGTAATGACCACACAAGGACTTTGTAAGTCTTACGACGGCCGAAACTATGCACTGCGGGACTGCCAAATTTCACTGGAGACGGGGCGTATCTGTGCGGTCATTGGTCCGAGCGGCTCCGGAAAATCTACCCTGCTAAAGCTACTGGCCGGGCTGGAACGCCCCGAAGCGGGGAGCATTGTTTTACATGGCCAGACGGTAACCAACGACCACAAGTGCCTGCCGCCTAACCAGCGGGGCGTGGGGATGGTTTTTCAGGATTATGCTCTTTTCCCACATCTAAACGTGGCGGCCAACGTAGCCTACGGCCTGGCACGGGGTAGTGCAGAAGAAGTGAACAGACTACTCGATTTAGTCGGCTTGGCCGGGGAAGAAAAAAAATACCCGCACGAACTGAGCGGTGGGCAGCAGCAGCGGGTAGCCCTGGCAAGAACGCTGGCTCCCCGCCCCGAATTGCTTCTGCTGGATGAGCCCTTCAGTAACCTCGATGCTTCCTTGAAGCACGGTATTCGCCAACAGCTTCGTAAGATCGTTAAGGAGTTAGGCCTTTCCGCCATCTTCATTACCCACGATATTTACGATGCAATGGAGATTGCCGATGAAATGATCTTCCTTGAAGAGGGGAGGGTAAATGCTACCTGCCTTACCGAAGACTTGATGAAAAACGATCAGCCCCCTTCGGTAAACGCGAACCTGGAGCAGTTGCGGCGGATGGCGGAACGGGTGATTGGCCTTAGGATATCGTAGTAAGCACCGCCCGTGGGCTCCCCGGAAAAGCCAATCATACCCACCAACCCAGTGTGTCTTATCAAATATGTTGTTCAGATTGACTTGCACCTGGAATTTGTCGGCCGTGTAGTACAGTGCAGTATTGACGAGTTCGTAACTAGGGAAAGTCGGGATATTATCCGGATCCTGGACGATCGAGCCGAAGCGCTCGGAAACGAAGTTGGCACCCAACCCAAAGCCTACACCGGCCAGCGGACCATTATCGATCACGTACTTGGTCCATAGGTTACCGGTATGGCTCGGCGCGTTTGGCTACTGGTTTGGGCGAGCAGTAAGGTCGGTAACAGCAAGAAAAGTAGTAGGGTAAAATGTTTCATTGGTTCTGGTTGATTGGGTAATGGACTTGGTTGAGTTCGGCTACGACTTCACGCAATACGAAGAAAGATGACGCAAAAACCGGATGAAAAATAAAAGCGAAAACAGTAGAAATACTCAACTATTTCTATTTAGACTAAATAAAAATAATGTAAACGTAGCACACGTTTTTCTTCCTGCAAAAGAAACTGGGGAAAAATGAATGGAGAGGATGATGGCGTTTAAGCAGCTAAGGGATGGGGATTAAATAAAACGTGATTCTTTGACCTGCCGCCTTTGTTCTCACCGTTCTTGAAAAATTCTTCTGTCGTATCGCTGATCCTTTGGAAAATAGGACTTAAATTTGAACTATTGATAATAAGTCTAAATAAAAATAGTAATTTTTGATCACAAAAAAAATAAAAATTCACAGCTGAATCGGAGTAAAGGGCCGGTGGTTCTCTTTCGCAGCCTTCGCCGGCTGGTGGGCGTCTGCACGATTCCCCTCGTTTTACTCTTCTCCGTTACCGGTGGTTGGTATTTTATGGAGTGGACCAATATTACGGTACCATCAGCATCGACCTGGCCCGACCATCGCTCGACTCTCTGGCCAGCAGCCTTGAAGCTTATCACACCTGCTACGAACACACCACCATGCCCGACCATCGCTTTCTTGGACGAGGAAACATGCCTCTACGGCTCCAAGCATGTTGTCAATGGTCCAACCATTGACCTGGGCGAGGTCTCCTTCATATGCAACATGGATATGGTGGGCCGGTTGGACGAG
Organism: Neolewinella sp.; assembly: GCA_047626445.1. Classification (GTDB taxonomy): domain Bacteria; phylum Bacteroidota; class Bacteroidia; order Chitinophagales; family Saprospiraceae; genus Neolewinella. The sequence goes on along the minus strand of JBLHRW010000341.1, from coordinate 318 downwards.
GAAAAATCCCTGGTCATCCGTGGTGGCGGAACGTCTCCAACCTGGTACGCTGCCTTCACTAAAATCACCACCCCGAAAATGAAGGTGACAACTACCGACAGTGGTATCGGCCTTTCCGACCATACGTTCTTTTATCTGGTCGACATCCCGGCCCCTCACTTCTTCACCGGAAACCACCAAAATCACCCCAACATTTAATGTTGACAGCCCATTAGTACAGTGTAATTTAAGTTCTGCCATCTTAGGCGCTGATGAATTTTGCCGCCTGGCGAGACGCTTACACCGGAGCTTAGCCGTAGCTAAGTGAGGAGGTAAGCA
>JBLHRW010000340.1:0-5249 GCA_047626445.1 Neolewinella sp. | reverse complement strand
ATTCTTTCCGTAGCTATGGCTATGCAAAGAATTTTTCAAGAACGGTGAGAACAAAAGCGTCAGGTCAAGAAACACGTTTTATTTAATTCGCGTCCCTAACACCCATAAAGGCTAGCGAATTTTCGATAACTTTATCTTTTGCTATTTCACCGACCATGCCAGACTTCATTTTTACCGACAATCCCGTGGCCATTCACTACGCCATTCCGGGCTTCATTCTGCTCCTGCTCATCGAGATCGGCGTAGCCGTCTGGGAGCAACGGGATTGGTACGAGACCAAGGACACCCTCAGTTCGTTGAGCATGGGCATCGGTAACGCCGTTATCCGGCTGTTCACCAAGGTGGTCATCGTCGGCATCTACTTTTTTCTTTACCAGTACCGCCTTTTCGACCTGGGCACCGCCTGGTGGGTTTGGGTACTTTGTTTTTTCGCCGAAGACCTGAGCTACTACGTTTTCCATTATGCCAGCCACAGTGTCCGCTACTTTTGGGCAAGCCATGTAGTCCACCACAGCAGCCAGAAATACAACCTGGCCACGGCCCTGCGGCAAACCTGGACGGGCCAGCTATCCGGTGCTTTCATCTTTGCCCTTTGGCTCCCGCTGGCGGGGTTCCACCCCATCATGGTAGCCATTTTTGGCAGTGTGAGTCTTATCTACCAGTTTTGGATCCATACCGAGGCGATCGACAAGATGTGGCGGCCCATCGAGTTTGTGTTCAATACGCCAAGTCACCACCGGGTTCACCACGGCAGTGACGTGGAATACCTGGACCGTAACCACGCTGGTGTCCTTATTATCTGGGACCGCCTTTTCGGTACTTTTAAGCAGGAGCAACAACGGCCGACCTACGGGTTGGTCACCAATATCGACACTTTCAACCCGCTGCGGATCGCGACGCACGAATGGGCGGCCATTGGGCGAGACGTCTGGCGGGCACCGGACTGGCGCAGCCGGTTCAATTATGTTTTCGGCCCTCCGGGATGGAGCCACGATGGCAGCCGGAAGACGAGTGAGGAGCTGAGGAAGGAAGCAAGGGAAGAAAGCGCGTAACCGGGTAAAGGAAAAGGGGTGGCGGCAGATATTCTCCTCTTTCCATGAACCAACCGCCCACTTTTTAGCTTGTACGGCTTCATACTAATGCCTACTTCATGAAAGCAAGTTCCTCCCCATCCTGGATGAAAACTACCCTCCGCCTGGCGGCGATTTACAACCTTCTTTGGGGTGCCTGGGTCGTCCTGTTTCCGCAGCACTTCTGGGAGCTGGTAGGTATGGAGCCCATGCGCCACCCAATGGTGTGGCAGGGCATGGGTATGGTCATCGGCGTTTACGGCCTGGGTTACTGGTGGGCCAGCTACGACCCCATGCGACACTGGCCCATTGTGGCGGTCGGCGGATTGGGCAAGCTGTTCGGTCCGGCGGGGTTTCTGCTGAACTACGCCACGGGCCTGGTTCCTTTCGGCTTTTTCTACACCCTCCTCACCAATGACTTTATCTGGTGGGTGCCTTTCGGGCTCATCCTCTGGCGGGTACACAAGGTTTATCGCTGGCGGTTGACGGAATAGGAGATAGCAGGTCGTCAGTAGTACCCGTCGGGTCTGCTGCACAGCACGACCAATGACTATTTCTCTTCGAAAGCCCAACGACTACAATAATCTTCAAGGTGAACCTATTCCTCGATTCCCACGACCTGATGGCACTGCGCCTCATGATGGATACCGCCGCCCTGGTATTGATCTGGTTGGTGCAACTGGTGATCTACCCTGCCTTTCTCCACTTTCGTAGTCCGTACTTTAAAGCGTGGCACCTTACTTACACACGGCGGGTTACCTACGTCGTTTTTCCTGTCATGTTCGGGCAACTGGCGCTTTATGCTTGGCTGCTACTAACGGATCACTATTGGGATGTGGTACTGAATTCACTACTGGTGCTTGGCGCCTGGGCGATCACCTTTTTCTGGGCGGTTCCGTTGCACGCCTCCCTCGATCTTGAAGAAAATCACTTCCCCTCATCCGCTCGGTTGGTGGCCGTAAACTGGTGGCGGACGGGGCTCTGGACCCTGATTTGGGTCGTATCAATTGGCGTCTTTTTATTGGCTTAGCAGGTCGGATCGTCTCCAGTGAAAAAACGTTTTTTCAAGTAAGCCCCATCACGTACAGACCACGTTTCCAATCGGTAAAGTGTCCCTTGACGGTGATCCGGGCCCTTGCTCCGTTTACCTTCTTTTGCACCTGCGGCCGCGCCCTGCTGAATATCTTTGAGCAGTGTGCATAACCAAATGCACAAACGGGTAGAGGTGTGGGGGTTTTGCCTGCTTTAAAATGCAGGTCTTAAAATAAAAGGCTCGCTAGCGTTCCTGAAACTCCCGCTTCTTTGACATTACGCCTCAATTTTACGAGCGATAGCGGGCTGCCGCTTGCGGCAGCGACTACTTGACGCTCTGACTATTTGACGCTCTGACTATCTTTGCCCCCAAAATTGACTAAATATGAAAATTGCCGTTGTAGGAACGGGCTATGTCGGCCTCGTCACCGGAACCTGTTTTGCCGAAACCGGCAATGACGTTATTTGCGTCGACATCGATGCCGCCAAAGTGGAGAAAATGCGCAACGGTGAGGTACCCATTTATGAACCGGACCTCGACGTACTTTTCGAACGCAACCAGCGGCAGGGTCGCCTCCAGTTTACGACTGATTTGCAATCTGCCGTAGACCACGCCGAAATCATTTTCCTGGCCCTCCCTACGCCTCCCGGCGCCGATGGCTCTGCCGACCTTCGCTACATCCTCGGCGTTGCCGAAGACCTCTCCGGCATGATCAGCCACTACACCGTGGTGGTCGATAAGAGTACCGTTCCCGTAGGCACCGCCGAGAAAGTACACAGCCAGCTGGCCGCTAACCTGGACGAAAGCCTATTCGACGTCGTTTCCAACCCTGAGTTCCTCCGGGAAGGTGTAGCGGTAGACGATTTTTTGAAGCCCGATCGCGTTGTTATTGGTACCAATAGCGACAAGGCCGAAGAAGTGATGCGCCGCCTCTACGAGCCTTTCGTTCGTTCTGGCAATCCGATCATCTTCATGGATATCCGGTCGGCCGAAATGACCAAATACGCCGCCAACTCCTACCTGGCGACCAGGATCAGTTTCATGAACGAGATCGCTAACCTATGTGAAGGCTTGGGCGCGGACGTAGATGCCGTGCGGAAGGGAATGGGCAGTGACAGTCGCATCGGTAAACGCTTCTTGTTTCCGGGTGTTGGCTACGGAGGAAGTTGTTTCCCTAAAGACGTCCAGGCACTGGCCCGCACCGCTGGCCAGAACAACTACGACTTCCGAATCCTCAACGCCGTAATGGCCGTCAACGATCGTCAGCGATTACGCATTGCCGATAAGATCGAGGCATACTACGGTGAGGAACTGGCCGGTAAAACCATCGCCCTGTGGGGCCTGGCGTTTAAGCCCAATACGGACGATATCCGGGAAGCCCCGGCGCTCTACACCATCGACCGTCTGCTGGCTGCCGGCGCTACCGTCCGGGCCTACGACCCCGAAGCGATGGACAACGTGGAAGCCCTCTACGGCAAAAAAGTAACCTTCTGCTCCGATCAATACGAAGCACTCGACGGTGCCGACGCATTGGCCATCGTTACCGAATGGTCGGCCTTCCGCACCCCTGACTTCGACCGCATGAAAACGGCCCTCAACCAGTCCGTCATTTTCGATGGCCGTAACCTCTACGACCTCCGCCGAATGGTGGAAGCCGGTTTCTACTACGACAGCATCGGGCGTTCGACGGTGAAATAACCAGCCAATATGAAAATCGCCATCATCGGTACCGCCTATCCTTACCGCGGCGGTCTTGCCGCCTATAACGAGCGCCTGGCCGTTGAGCTGGGTAAGCAGCACGAGGTGACCGTTTACACCTTCACTTTGCAGTACCCTGATTTTCTCTTTCCGGGAAAATCTCAGTACACTGACGGGCCAGCGCCCGCCATTAAGATCGTCCGCTGCCTGAGTTCCGTCAATCCATTGAATTGGCTCACTACCGGTCGGCGAATCAACAAAGCAGGCTACGACCTGGCCATCATTGGTTTTTGGTTGCCGTTTATGGGGCCATGCCTGGGCACGGTGGGCCGGCTGCTCCATTGTCCCGTCCTTTCGATTGTCCACAACATCGTACCCCACGAACCACGACCGGGCGACGTAGCCTTTGCTCGCTACTATTGCGGAGCCTCCGACGGTTTTCTTTCTATGACCGACTCCGTACACGAAGACCTCAAGCGCTTCATCGGTCAGAAGCCTTCTGTGATCTCCCCACATCCGATATACGACCACTTCGGAGAGGTTATCGAACGGGAGGCTGCGCTCAGGAAGCTTGGCCTCGACCCGGCTAACCGCTATTTGCTGTTCTTCGGCCTGATCCGTGATTACAAAGGCCTGGATCTTTTGCTGGAAGCCTACGGAAATGCTCGCTTCCGCAACTCGGGCATCAAACTGATCGTAGCAGGTGAGTTTTATTCCGACCGCGCCCCCTACGATGCCCTGATCGAAAAGTACCAACTTCAGGAGCAGATAACCTTGGCTGATCGGTTTATTCCGGATGCTGAGGTGGCTACTTTTTTCAGCGCTGCGGACCTGCTGGTGCAGCCTTATAAAACAGCTACCCAAAGTGGCGTAGCTCAAATTGCTTACCACTTCAATAAGCCGATGATCGTTACGAACGTCGGTGGCCTGGCCGAAATGTGCCCCGATGGCCGGGTCGGCTACGTGGTGGAGCCCGAACCTGCGGAGATTGGCGCCGCCATCTTCCGCTTTTTTGAAGACACCGACCAGGAGGCTATGGTCGCCATGATCAAAGAAGAGAAGAAAAAATATAGTTGGAAGATTATGGTGGAGCGGTTGTTGGCGTTGCGGGAGGCGGTGGTTTAAAACCTAGTGGTCAAGCTAATTTAGACACACTATCTGCAGTGCTTTTTAACTACTGAATCCTCGGCATACATACCTAAGGGACGTTTTTTACTTCTTCCAGTTCTTCGCTTTACACCGCTCCGCGCGGACTCCTCCTTTTCAGATGAAAAGGAGCAAAAATCTCTGACTGTGTCCCCGACTTATCGCGAATGCTGCCCCCGTTGGCCTAAAATGCAAAAACTCGCCTCTTGGTTTTGACTTTCACTTATAAACTTCTTGGTTGCCGTAACCTTTCGGAAAAGCATAAACTTGGTGGTGGCTCATACAGTTTGCATTTCTTAACG
>JBLHRW010000339.1:0-5311 GCA_047626445.1 Neolewinella sp. | reverse complement strand
ATCAAAGGCAGTGATATTAGCAAATAAGGCATCCGTGTCAGGGTAAGGATCATCACAACCAATGGTGACATCCATAGGAATCCCCGAGAAAACAGGTCCTTCTGTATCACAAGGCAATGCGACGGTTGCACATCCAGAAAAAGCTGAAGTGTGTGATATGAAAGTAGGATCAATTTGTATAGCAGTAAGCACAGAGCCGACTGGAAGGCCAGTTGGGTCGAAAGACCAGAAACCAGAAGCATCAGCTGTAACTTCCGCATAATAATAGCCTTGGCAGGCCGCGCCAAGGCAAGCGGAATTGTCTTGAAGGTGAATTTGTATCCTATGGTTTGGGAGAGAAGTTCCCGTAACCTCATCAGTGGTGGCTTCTATAATAGAGGGTGGTTGAATATTATTATTCCCACCTTGATCATTTAAAATTGCTGCTTCTTGGTTGCAAAAGAAATCATTATCAGAAAAGAAATTTTCACTTGCATTCACTGAATTCCATATGCCTCTGCCATTGAAAGCAATAGTATTTCCTATGACATCATTCCTGGAACCTTCTGACAGATAAATACCTGATCGGAAAGGACTTCCTAAGTTGTCACCATTCGCATTCGTACCAATAAAATTATTGGTGAAGCTATTAGCATCAGAACCGGGTTGCAACAGCACAATTATGTCATTACTAGTATTGTTCAACCCCGCACCAATAGTATTACCAGTAATATTGTTGGAAGCCGCCCCGTCTTGTATGAAAATCGCTGTCCTGCCAATGGAGGAAGGCGTCCCAGCTTCATCAATATTAAACAAATTACCTTCTACCAAACAATTATCTGCATTGGACAATACAAGGTTAAATGTTTGATTCTCCGTAAATATATTATCAAATATAGAAGCACCTTCACAGTTGACAGCTATAAGGCCGTGGCTCTCAAAGTTGCGGATTTTTAAGCCGGAAAAGGAGCAGTTGTTCGCAAAAACTACAAATCCTGAGCCAGACCCACCATTTCCATTGAGGGTAATCAATGGCGTGTTGGAATATCCAGGCTGCGTAGTTGCGTCAATAACAATACCATCATCCGTAATAGATGGCAGCGCAGTAAAAACGAAAATCGTCTGCGCTCCACCTCCATTGATGTTGAAGAAGATGTTATCCAGTCCGGGATCAGCATTTGCACTAATAATGGCTTGTCGCAAGGAGCCAGGTCCACTATCATTGGTGCTGGTAACGGTAATCTGTGCACTCCCGAAAAGGGGTAGTAATAGGCAAAATAGTTGGTAAAAGGTTCTCATGTACGAATAATATTGATTGTTACAGGTTGTTTTCTTCCGCTTCAACGGTAAATTAATTCAGCACCTTGAAAAGGGCAGTTAAGTGAGCCTGCCTAAGGAGTAATAAAGGGGGGGGAGACTTCGGTGGTCCTTACCCGTTCCGTTTCCGTCGCGGCGCTGACGTCGGTGACGGCTAAGGCCTGAGCGAAAAGGGAGATGCTGGCAAAAAGGAACCCGGCGGAGAAGAATAGAAACTGCATGAGGCGTTGTTTTTCAACTGGTTATGCCGTAAAGGAACGAAGAAGGAGGGCCAGGCAACTAGGCACTTGGGTGGAAATCACTGGGGGCTGGACCCTAGTGCCTTCGGTTTTGCTTACTTATTTCACAGTGGGGGATTCCCTTTTTGGTCCAAAAGAACCTTTAAAGGTTCGTTTTTGAGCGGGGCTAGCGTTTTTGGCGCGGCCGCGGGATGCAGGGAAGGGTTTTAAGAAAGGAGAGCATGCTGCCAAAATGCAGTAGAGCGTTTAAGCTTGGAGGTAGGGTAAAAAACCTTAAGGATAATTTAGCCATCAATAGCCGCAACAGCTCCAAGCCATCTAGCAAAGATGACTTCAAGCCGAAGCAACACCAAGCCAGGTGGTTGATCGATGCTGGTAAGACCGACATCGAAAACAGTACCGAGAGCTAATCGATACCTGGCTTAAGAAAAATCCGCCGGCCGTAAAAAAAGATGGTAGCACACGTTGGCGAGCGGCCCAAACAACGCCGGTACGTTTAGTACTTCACCTCAGAGATAAGGAGGACGAGGTACTACGGTTTATGTCCCACATCCATACATTAGGTTGACAATAGTCAGACGGAAAGGTATCTGCGCATGAGTAAAGTCCGGCAGAAAGTATCGGCACAGCACTTCGTGCAACAAGCTTCATTCTACCATGCCGCCAAAAGACTCGACCATTAGTGGTCTGTCAAAGCACTAAGGGACGCGAATTAAATAAAACGTGTTTCTTGACCTGACGCTTTTGTTCTCGCCGTTCTTGAAAAATTCTTTGCATAGCCGTAGCTACGGAAAGAATTTTTAAGAGCGGTGAGGGCAAAATAAGGCGGTCAAGAAGCATGGTTTATTTATTTCGCGTCCCTAATGGGCTAGCCGGTAAGTATTGTTACATAAAACGTGCTCTTTTTCGCGTTGACTTCGTTGATGAAATCCTCATTTAGCTACTGCTACGTTAAGCGTCTCCAACACCTTGTCCAAATCATCCCCGATATAAGCGATGTGGTTGTCGGGGCGGAGGACAACAAAAAATTCAAACTCTCCGCCAAAGACGTCTTGGAGTTCTTCGAAGATGACGGGGGGCTGGGAGACGCCGCCAAGGTCGAACTGTTCCAGTAAGGTGGCAGGGCCAAACCAGAGTAATTTGTAATCTGACGACCTGATGTCGTCAAAAACACTGTTTCCTGCAGCCGTGATGAAATAGGGCAGGCGATCGCCGGCGGAGATGGGGCCAAGCCGGCCAGGCTCGGTAAGCGGGCTCTCGGGATAAGCGATACTGAGTTGCGCCAGCGTAGAAAAAGCTTGTTTGTTCCCCAGGTGGGTGGTGGTAAGCATCTTGACAAAAAATGGAAAAACGTGCAGCTTCAGGAACCCAAGCCAGGGTTGTTCTCCGGTCATGAAATCAAATTCCAAGTCAGAGGTAGCCAGTAGCTGGCGGGCAACGGCCTTACGCTCCTGGTTATAGCTCGCCAGCGTTTCGGTACCGCCCTTTCCGTTAACCGCAAAGGCGAGTTTCCAGGCCAGATTGTAAGCATCCTGGATGCCGCTGTTCAAGCCCAGTCCGCCAGCTGGAGAGTGGATTCGGCTGGCGTCACCGGCAAGGAAACATCTGCCCGTTACAAATTCCTCCGCCATCCGACGATGAACCTTATACGTGGAAAAGCCCATCTCTTCCACGAATTCTACAGGTGTTTTCAGTTGTTTTTTGATGTTCTCGCGGAGATCGGCGAACTCCGTGCCGGCTTTTCGCTCCAGCTTATCCGGCATCACCCCGATGATGCGGTAATGCTGCTGCCCCTCCAGGCCAAACAACAGGACGAAGCCATTGGCCGTCAGGTTAATGTACCCTTCCTTTTTGTTGATCAGTTCACTTTGGATACGTACATCGGCTACGTAAAACGTTTTTTGCTCCGTCTTACCTTCGTAGGATAACCCAAGTTGGCGGCGCACGGTGCTACGGGCACCATCACACCCCACCAGGAAATGGCCGGTAAGGGTAGATATCCGGCCCTGATCATCCCGGCAGGTAACGGAGACCCGATCCGCCCCGTTATCAACCGTTAATAGTTCCTCTCCCCGATTGATGCCTAAACCATGCCGCTTGAGGTAATTGATCAATATGGCTTCTGTTTTAGCCTGCTCAATATTCAGGACGTACGGAAACTTCGTCAGCCCCCGGCCAAATTCAGTAAGTTCAACGACTTCCGACACCTGGCCATTCGTCATGATATTTATCCGCTCCATCGCCTGGCCCTCACTGATTATTTCCTCTGCCAAACCGATCTCGTCAAAGGCTTCTAGTGACCGTGCGTGGATCACCATGGCTTTGGAAAATTGAATCGAGTGCTTGCTCTTGTCGATCAATACGAAGTCCACCTTGTAGTGGCGGAGCATACAGGCAAGTGCCAGCCCGGTAGGGCCGGCTCCTACGATTATGACCTGAGTAGATTCCTGGGTTAGCATAGCGTTTTATTTAAAATTTAGGGACTAATTAAGGAGGAAAAGTAAGCAATAATTATTTCGGCGGGGAGACAATCGTAACGAACCCAAGAATGAACCCATGAAGAGGTAGTAAAAGTCTCAAGCCCTTACAAGTATTATTCCTCCTTAATTCCTATCCCATGCAGAAACTAACCAGACTGCCGATGCTCCTCTTTTTTCTCTCGTTGGGGACACTGACCGCCCAGGAGACCTTTAAACAATTCGTCCCCGCCGCCAACGAAGTTACGCTTGCTGACGGCAGTCAGGTCACCTGGTCGCTCGGAGACTTGTTCCCCGATGACCTGACGGGCGTACAAATCATCATCACCTCCCAATCAGAACAGCAGCTGGCCCATCTGCACGGGCTGCGACTACTGGGGAACCCTACCGCCGCCATCACCCGACTGGAGTTGACCGACCCGATCCCTATCTCTTACCAACTGTATGACCTCCAGGGGCGGGTGCTCCGCACCCGGGATGCCGGCCGGGCCCTCCGCCACGACATCGACCTGGGCATGCTTCCGGCACAAACCTACCTCCTCTCGGTCTTCACCACCGAAGGCAAAAGCCTGATGGCTACCTACCGAATCCAAAAACAATAATCCATTAATTCCCGTATTATGAACCGCTTAATGTTATTGCTCCTCCTCTTTGCCTGTACCTTCCAATTATTCGCTCAGGCACCCAATCTGATCAAGTTTCAGGCCATCGCCCGGGATGCCGACAATAATGCCATCACCAGCGCGATCGACGTCCGCCTTACCGTCCTGAAAGGCAGTGCCAATGGCTCCGTTATTTACGTTGACGAGCAAACCGTGACGCCCAACAGCCGCGGACTCTTCGCGATGAACCTGGGTGCCAGCCCGGCCTCCGGCAATTTCGCCAACATCGGTTGGTCAACCGCCGATCATTTCCTGCTGGCAGAGATCCGCCAAACCATCGGCGATCCGTATGAGGCGCTGGGCGCTGCCCAGCCAATTCTCAGCGTCCCGTACGCCCTGTACGGCGAGGATGCCGATGCTGACCCACAAAACGAGATCCAAGCCCTAAGCCTCAGCAGAACGGGGGAACTGGTGCTCAGCCGGGGCGGTGGGACCGTTGACCTCAACCTGCCCACCACACGGATCGTCACCATCCCCGCTGGGGCGCTGGGTTTCAATTCGACCAGCACGATCATTACCAGCGAAGGCATAGGCCTGGTTTGGGAAAACGCCTTCAACAGTTCTGCCACCATCGTTATGGCTAAACCAGCTGATTACAGCGGAGGAGACGTCACTTTCAAGCTTATCTTCCGGGTAT
>JBLHRW010000338.1:0-5324 GCA_047626445.1 Neolewinella sp. | reverse complement strand
TGCCTCCAGGACCTGCCCGGACGTCACCTTTACGCCTGCTGCTGCGCAGACGGAATTCTGTGACGATGAAGTTACGCCGATACTGCTGGAAGATAACCTCAACGGAGACGACGGCACTGGCGGACTCCGCTGGTCCGGACCCGGAGTAGTTGATATCGCGGGTACTTATACTTTCGACCCTACTCAGGTAGGATTGGGCGTACATCGCCTTTATGTTACCTACGTGCAAGAGGCGCTTTGTGTGTACACCGATAGCCTCGACATGGAGGTCTTCGCGGTACCCACCGTTTCTTTCAACGCGATCCCGACTCAACTGTGTGAAGGAGAAGAATGGAACGTTTTCTTCACTGGAACTGCTGCCATGGGAGCGACCTATACCTGGGATTTCGATGGAGCGGTCGTGACGGACCTCGGTAACGAAAGCTATTTGCTTCGTTGGGATACGTCCGGACCCAAAACCGTTACGCTTACGGTGGAAGACAATTGTATGGCTACTGATAGCTTCATGATCCCCGTCACTCCAACGCTTGATGCCCCGACACCGACCTGTGTTCGTCAGGACCTCGACGGCGTATTATTTGAATGGGCGGCAGTAGCGGAAGCTACCGTAGGCTATCGTGTGAGTATAAACGGCGGGCCATACAGTGCGCCGCAGCCAGGGACGAGCTTTTTTGTCTCCGGCCTCGACTTCGGAGAAAACGTTACGATCAACGTTATTTCCGTCCGCAGTGGAACGACCTGTGACCAAAGTGCGCCTAGTGCGACGGTTTCTTGTGCGGCAAGAGTTTGCCCCAATGTTACGATGAACCCGGCGGCACCTCAGAACGCATTCTGTGCGGAGGAGACTACTGCCGTTGCGCTGTCTGCCAACCTTAGTGGGCATGATGGAAGCGGAGAAACGGTATGGAACGGTACCGGTGTGGTTGACAATAGCGGTAACTTCACCTTCGACCCTGCCATCGCGGGTGTCGGGACGCACCGCCTCTACGTCACCTATACGCAAGAAACCCTCTGTGGCTACCTGGACAGCATGGATATGGTTGTAAATCCGATCCCTTCTGCTGATTTCAACCAGGACAATAATGTTATCTGCTCCACGGGAAGTCTTAACGTCAGCCTGACAGGAGCCGTTGATCCGGATGCTGCCTATGTATGGGACTTCGGCGGCGCTGCTGCTACGGATAATGGTAACCAAACCTACGAGCTTAGCTGGTCTGCCGGGGGGGCTTTCGATATTACGCTCACGGTGACCCGCAATGGCTGTGTGGCCATGACGATGCGTTCAATTGTTGTTGATGAGCCCTCTAGTTCCGGCACTGCCGTAGCAGGTATTCTGGAAGTTTGTGCCGGTAGTACGGAATTGATCGAGCTGAGTAACCTGATCACTGGTGCAGCCTCGGGGGGGACCTGGTCATTAACCGCAGGTGGCGGAATACCTAACGGTAGTTTGGATGCAGCCACGGGACGTCTTAACCCTGCCGGCCTTGGGGCAGGAGACTATCGTTTTGCCTATACGATCCCGGGTTCTTCTTGTCCTACTGTATCTACTGAAGTCGATGTAAACCTACTGGGCGCGCCAGTTGCTAATGCTGGTCCGACGCAAACGCTGACCTGTGCCATGGGCATGGTCAGCCTGGATGGTAACGATTCCGAGCAGGGTACCGGATACAGCTACTTCTGGACTGGCCCCGACCCGAATATGCCGATTGTGGATGCTGATCAGTTGATGGTCGATGTTGGCCAGCCTGGGGTATACCAGCTGCGGGTCACGAACGCGATTGGTTGTACTTCGACTAGCGAAGTAACGGTAACGGCAGAAACTGAAGCACCGGTGATGGAGCTTGAGATCAGTCAGATTACCTGCTTTGCGTCGGATAATGGAGCGATTAGTGTGAGCAACGTTTCCGGCGGACGACCACCGTACACCTTCCGGGTGAACGGCGAAGACCGTGGCCGTTCGACCTTGTTTGCCGGCCTGGCTCCGGGGGAGTATGACGTACAGATCACCGATGATAACGGCTGTTTTAGTAATATTCTGCTCGACCTTTCTGAGCCGAATGAGCTGACGGTGCGCCTGCGGTTCCCTGGAGACAGTACAACCGCTACTGCCGGTGAGGACGTCTTCATTTTGGCATCGATCAATGGTGGTAACGCCATCGATACCCTTATCTGGCAGCCAGACAGTCTTGCCACTGCCGGTGAAGGGCGCATCGGTATCAGTTTCGTGGCCAGTGAAACCATGATGATTTCCGTCACCGTAGTCGATGAACTCGGCTGTTCTGCCTCCGATAACCAGTTGTTGCTGGTGCGTAAGGAGCGTCGGGTTTACTTCCCGACGGCCTTCAGCCCGAATGGTGATAACAATAATGATATTTTCTTCATTGGTGGAGACCTTGATCAGATTGAGTTTATTGAAAATTTCTACATCTTCGATCGTTGGGGGGAGGGCGTCTATACGGCGTCGCAGTCTGCGGGCAATGGCGGCACTCCCGCCTCCGGTGACGGTGACCGCTTCCTGCCAAATAACCCCGCCTTTGGTTGGGATGGCCTGCTGAATGGTATGCCGATGAACTCGCAGGTACTGGTGTACACTGCCACGGTTCACTTCACGGATGGAGAGGTCATCGTTTATAAGGGGGACTTTGTTCTGATGCGCTAATTAGTAGTTTGGTCTAATGGTTTTGGGGAGAGTAGTAAGGTGCTATTCTCTTATTCGTAGGCGCGGGCGCGGGCGCAGGGTCCCCTGGTCGCGCCAATGTCGCGGTCCCCGAAGGGGAAGGGGTGAAGGAGCAAGCCATTAGGTTCGCCTCCGAGCCGTCCGACCGCCTGCGCCTCGGCTCCGCAGAAGCTCCGAGCGGCCCAACGGCCTACGGCAAATAGGAGGTTATACTCCCGTCGGACGGCTACGCGTCAAGGCCAGAGGCCTTGCGACGTGGGCCGTCGTGGGTTGTTGACTGGCAGGTATAAGTGCGTGGGGAACAAAGGTCTATTCCAGCGCCCGACTAGCCGTACCTTTGACCTCTTCAATATGGACCTATCCGTCATCATCGTCAACTACAACGTCCAGTACTTCCTGGAGCAGGCCCTGCTCAGCGTGGAGCGGGCCATGGCGGGCATGGAAGTGGAGGTTTGGGTGGTGGACAACAATTCCGCTGACGCTTCTCTGGCGATGGTTCGGGAACGTTTCCCCTGGGTCAAGCTTATTGCTAACACGCACAATCCCGGCTTTTCGGTGGCCAACAACCAGGCCATCCGGCAGTCCTCCGGAAAATATGTACTGCTGTTGAACCCGGACACGGTGGTAGAAGAAGATACTTTCTACCGTTGCTACGACTTCATGGAGGCACATCCCGATGCCGGTGGGCTGGGGGTGAGAATGATCGATGGGCAGGGGCGTTTTTTGCCCGAAAGCAAACGAGGGTTGCCAACCCCGTGGGTCGCTTTCACGAAGGCTTTTGGTCTGGCCAGGATGTTTCCGCGATCCAGGAGGTTTAATCATTATCACCTGGGCTATTTGCCAGAGGAAGACACCAACCCCGTCGAAGTCCTGGCCGGTGCTTTCATGTGGATGCGCCGTGAGGCCCTGGATAAGGTGGGACTGCTTGATGAGGACTTCTTCATGTACGGGGAAGACATCGACCTTTCCTACCGGCTGATTAAAGGCGGCTACCAAAACTATTACCTGCCGACTACGAGCATCATCCACTACAAAGGAGAGAGTACCAAGCGAGGGAGCCTGAACTACGTCCGCGTCTTTTACCAGGCCATGATCATCTTTGCCAAAAAGCATTTTGTTGGTTCCCAGGCAAGGCTACTGACCGGGCTGATGCAGCTGGCCATTTACGTAAGAGCGGCGCTGACTATACTGGGCAACGTATGGCGGGCACTCCGCTACCCTTTGCTAGACGCTGCAGGTATCTACCTGGGGCTGCGGGTCCTAAAATCCTTGTGGTCTCAATACCACTTTGGCGATCCAGGGTATTTCCCCGATCACATCAATTACCTTCATTTTCCAGCTTACACCTTGCTGTGGACCGGTAGCATCTTTCTTGGCGGGGGCTACGACCGGCCTTTTGAGTTCGGACGAATGCTTAAGGCACTTGGCATTGGTACCCTGCTGTTGTTTGCTGTTTATGGCTTGCTTCCAGAAGACCTGCGCCCGAGCCGTGCGCTGCTCCTCCTGGGGGCGGCCTGGGCCGGCACCTGGACGTTGGTGGTGAGAGGCGTTGCTCACCTGCTGAAATTTGGCCATTTACGAATTGCCGCAGATGCGGACCGGCGGTTGCTGATCATCGGCAGTGAGGCCGAAGCTGAACGAACCCTGAGCTTGCTGCAGCGGGCAGGAGTGCAACGCAATTATCTGGGGCGCATCGCGCCCCCGGGAGAGCAGGGTAATACCGAATCCGTAGGCCAGGCAGATCAACTGCCAACCCTAACCAAGATTTACCGAGCTGACGAACTCATCTTTTGTTCCGCCGACCTCACCGTGGAGGCCATTCAAGGTTGGATGAGCCGGCTGGGGCCCGCCATTCAGTACCGAATCCTACCCGAAGCGAGTAGCAGCATCATCGGTAGCCATCGGTCAGATCAACGTGGGACGCTTTATACCATCGACGTTAATCTGAGGATTGCTGAAGCCCGCCTGCGGCGGGCGAAGTGGCTGTTCGACAAAGGCATGGCGGCGGGCCTCTTGTTGCTTACGCCGTTGCTGATCTGGTTTGCTGCACGTAAAAGTGCCTACATCACGAATTGCCTTCAGGTACTTTTAGGACGGAAACACTGGGTAGGCTATGCCTTGCCCGATACACAACTGGAAAGCCTGCCGACGCTGAAGCCAGGTGTGTACCACCCTGCCACCGGTACGCCGGTGACCGATCCGGTGACCCTCCATCAGGTCAGCTTTCTCTATGCCCGGGACTATTCCGTGGGGCAGGATTGGAGTGTTTTGTGGCGGGGGCTGCTGCGCAGCTGATTATTCTTACAGCGGGCAAGCTCAGAGGGAGGCACAGATGACGGTCGGTGTTGCCGTCAGGCGGCTACTGGAACTTAATGAAAACGAGGGGCTGCGCTTGATCCTACGGATCTGCGGTGACCCCTCGCTACGAGAGGCGGCCCTCCGGGCCTCCAACGGCTCTTTTAACCATTTTTTGCACCTGCGGCCGCGCCCTTATTAGTCATAGCGTCAAGGAGTCAAATAGTCAGGGAGTGCTGTCACATGTGGGTGCTCGCTTCGCTCGTACATCTATCTATGACCTTAATTATAATCTCTCATGCCTGCACACCTTAGTGTAGCATTCTTAATGCCTGAATTCCCTTAATGGTTA
>JBLHRW010000337.1:0-5335 GCA_047626445.1 Neolewinella sp. | reverse complement strand
GGCTAAACGCCAGGTCGTAGGTCAATTTGCAGCTCAGCTGCTTCGCATCAAAGCTAAAAATCGACGCCACGAGGTCCTTGCCCCTCCAGGAGGAGCAAAAGGAAGGACCCCGTAACGTCGCTCGCGGTATAAACGCGAAGCGGTGAATGCCTGAGGGGGCTGCGGGCGTTTCTGAAAAGATGTAGCCCAACCTTCGCGTTTCATAGTTCAACAGTGATGGCCCTGCCCGCTACTGAACTACGAACTAATTAACCGCTAACCCGTCCACATTACTAGGCTCCGCCTCGGAGATGATCATGGGGATCTCGTCTTTAATGGAACGCTGCTGCGCAGCGTCAAGCACATCGTATCGAGTACCGAACCGCTGGTTGGCCAGGTCGTCCCAAATCAGGATATAGCCGGTCTTCAAGGCGTCGTAAATGTCGAGGTAGCGAGCGTAGCTGGTGGCTCGGTCGTGGGTTAGGGAGACGACGGCCTGGTTGGGGGTACGCAGTGGGGAGATGACGTGGTCTCTTACTAGGGCTGGAATTTCATTTGCCTCTACAAGCCGGCCTTCGATCTGTAATTGATCCTCTTTATTGACCAGCACGGTGAGTACGTTATTATCGGGAACCTCTTGAGTAATGTCCTCGATTATCCACGGTGGAAGCTTTACGAGAATACCCTTGTCTTCCTGAATGGTCGTAGTAACGAGGAAGAAAATAAGCAGCAGAAAGGCGATGTCGGCCATAGAGCCGGCGTTCACTTCGGGGGACTCCTGACGCGTCTTTTTAACAGACATAGTATGATGTATTTGTTTGTAGGGTAGATGTATTTGGACGACGGTTTGGCGGGCAGCGGATTAGTTTTCGAGTTGTTGGACTGTTGATGCTTTAAGTTCTCTGCTGCTTGGAATTGTTTGGTGACCTGAAGCGGATGAGTTGTCGTAAATATGTAGAAGTACGACCGTAGGCCGTCGGGCCGCTCGGAGCTTCGGCGAAGCCGAGGCGCAGGCGGTCGGACGGATCGGAGGCGCAGGCGGTCGGACGGATCGGAGGAAGCTAATCGTTCTCACCCGCCGGAGGCTCAAAAAATCCTAAGGGACGCTTCATGGTCCGGCCCCGCGCCCTACGCTGCCTTGCTGTTTTAGCTGATGGGTGAGCAAGCACAGCGCAGCGAATGGCGCTTGCGGTAGCTATTCTCTCATTTGATCATTCCCTTATTCTCTTATTGCACCTTTCCGAACCATCGAACAAATCTTATCTCCCCATCCGTTACCTTTGTATTTTCCAAAAGTCCTGCCTCGGCAACCACCTAATATGACCACTCTCCTTCTATTTGCTTTTGTCTCGATCACTTTCTCCTTCATGTGTTCCATCTGGGAGGCGGTATTGCTTTCCATTTCTCCATCGTATGTACAGCTAAAGATGCAGGAGGGCGGGAAGACCGGCGAATTACTCAATAAGTTTAAAAAAAACGTCAATGCGCCGCTAACGGCCATTCTTTCGCTGAACACCGTTGCGCATACCGTGGGCGCCATTCTGGTCGGTGCCAGTACCGGAGCGGCATTTGGTGTAGGAGGGTTTGAGCTTCCGTTCACCGCTGTTACCGTGAGCTACGAGGTGGTCGTCAGTGTAGTAATGACCCTGGCCATCCTAATCCTTTCGGAGATCATCCCGAAAAACCTGGGCGCAACTTATTGGAAGCAGTTGGCGCCGTTCACCGTGAAGTCCCTCAACATACTGGTGAAGATATTTACCTGGACCGGGTTCATCTGGGTGTCTGACCAGATAAAAAAACTCATACTGCGGGGAGACGACCCCCACGGCACTGCCCTCAGCCGCACAGAATTTATGGCCATGGCAGAAGCCCAGACGGAGGCCGGACAACTGAAAGCCGAGGAAGGCCGGATACTGCGTAATCTGATGAATTTTGAGACGCTGACCGTCCATGACGTCATGACGCCCCGCACCGTCGTCGTCGGTGCCAAAGGGGACCTTAGCATTCAACAGTTCTACGAAAAATTTGACGACAGCCCCTTCAGTCGTTACCCCATCTTCGGAGAAACGCGGGACCAGGTAGAAGGCTATGTCCTCAAAGATATGGTGTACAAATCGATCATCGAAAAGTGTGAGCAAGACTCTATTCGCACCTTGGTCCGGGAATTACTGGTCGTCCCTCAAAACACAACGCTGCACAAATTGATCGACATGATGCTGGAGCGCCGGGAACCGATCGCCATGGTCGTCGATGAGTTTGGTGGCATGGAAGGTCTGGTATCTATGGAAGACGCCATGGAAACGCTGCTCGGCCTCGAAATTATGGACGAAATGGACACCAGCAAGGATATGCAAGACCTCGCCCGTAGCCGCTGGCGCAAACGTGCCGAATCTATGGGGCTGGACCTCACCCAAATGGAAGGAACCGAAATAGATGCAGTGGTGGATGCCGCAGTAGACAAAGGCGTCGAAGCGGCGGTGAAAAAAGATGCCTCTGCATCGTAACAAAGCGCTTGTTGTACTGCGTCGGCTGATACCCGAAATAGTACCTTTGCGGCAGAAACAAGCGCTCAGGCCTTATGCCAAAAGTATCCCATCGTTCCGAAACAGTTCCATTATCTCCTTTTCGCAAATTGATCCCTCTGGCCGATAAGGCGAAGGCGGCCGGCCGGCACGTCTACCACCTCAATATCGGGCAACCCGACATCAAGACGCACCCCAGCGCGGTGGCCCGTTTTCGGAAAATCGACTGGGACGTCCTGGAGTACAGCCCAAGCAACGGCATCGTCAGCTACCGCGAGGCCCTCACGGACTATTACGCCCGTTTCGACGTCGCCCTAGAGGCCGACAACATCATGGTCACCACCGGAGGGTCCGAGGCCATCCTGTTTTTCATGCTGTCCTGCCTGGACCCGGGGGATGAAATCATTATTCCCGAGCCCTTCTACGCCAACTACAACGGATACGCCCACATTGCCGACGTACGGGTAGTAGCCATCACTACCCAAATCGAAGACGGTTTTAGCCTCCCATCTCCGGAAGCTTTCGCCAACAAAATAACAAACCGCACCCGGGCCATCATCATCACCAGCCCCAATAATCCGACCGGTGCCTGCTACTCCGATGAAGAAATGGCCAGCCTGGCCGATGTCGTGAAAAAACACGATCTTTTCCTTTGTGCTGACGAGGTGTACCGCGAGTTCGCATACGACCAGCCACTACGCTCCGTCTTACAAATACCGGGGTTAGAGGAACACGCCATCGTCATCGATTCGGTTTCCAAACGCTACAGCGCTACGGGCGCTCGGGTAGGTGCCCTGGTGTGCCGCAATCCTGAAATACTGGCCGGAGTAGACCGTTTTGCAAAACTACGACTGAGCCCTCCCGGACTGGGCCAGATGCTTTCGGAATGCATGCTGCAAGACGATACCACTTACCTGGATGGCGTTAAGGAGGATTATCGTAACCGCAGGGATACCGTCTACCGCCGCCTGCAGGCCATGCCCGGCGTGTTCAGCTATTCTCCCGGAGGCGCCTTTTACTGCTTTACCCGCTTTCCGATCTCGGACAGCGAGGACTTCTGTCGCTGGCTCTTGGAAGATTTTGAACATGACGGCGCTACTGTAATGCTCTCTCCTGGCCCTGGGTTTTATGCCACCCCTGGCTTAGGACACGATGAATGCCGGATTGCTTATGTGCTTAACGTTGATGATCTGGAAAAGGCGATGGATTGCCTCGAACAGGCCTTGCTGGTTTATCCCGGGCGTACAGCGGTGGTTAGTGAGTTGGAGGTTTCCCGCTAGCTGTTAGCGATTCGCCACCATCCCCCAAACCACCTCTTCCAATACCTCATCTATCCACCGGCGGTACTGTTTCCCGCTGGGGTGTAGGTCATCGGTGGCTACCAATGAAGGGTCTTCAAGGCCTTGTTTAGAGATGGGGGTAATATTGTAGAACGGCACTGAACAGCGTTCTGCAATACTTTTACCGATGCTATTGAATTGTACCAGTGCAGTAGAGATGTCTTCCCGGCCCTCGCCAGAAGGGGTGAAGGCATAATCAGGGATGGATACGACGAAAACCTTGTCTGGTTGCCCGCCGGCGTAGGCAATGGCGGTGTTCAGCAATTCCTCGAACTCCGTTTGGTACTCGGCGGTGGAAAGTCCCTGGTATTGGTTGTTGACGCCGATGAGGAGGGAAACGAGGTCGTATTCAGGTAGCAATTCGTCGCGTCCAGCTTCAATACCATTGATGAGGTTTTGGGTCGTCCAACCGTCGACGGCAATGATGTCGACAGCTACTTCTGGCGTCGCTGGCTGGTGACCGTTTCGGGCCTCTAGCGCAGCGGCAAGTAACACTGGCCACCGGTCATTATCGTCTACCGAGGTGCCGATCGTGTAGCTGTCGCCGAGGGCTAGAAAGCGCAGGCGGCTAAAGGTGTTTTGTATTGGTTCCTGGGGCATAGTTTGGCTCATGTCATCATCTTCCTGGCAGGCGAAGGTACAGAGGAGCATCAAAAAAAACCGCGCTGCATGGCCCGAAATCAACTTGCCAATAAGTTTGGCGGAACGAGGAAGCAAATAGACTTCCCCCGGAGGTTGTTGATCAAGGACCCGCAAGGCGGGCGCAAATAGGGTAGGTGACTATTCCCGGACCATAGTGCCGATATATAATAGTCTCATGCCACTATAATCTTCCTTTTTCTTGCTTATTGCCACTTTCGTCGATGAAGCGGGATGAAATTACGACGAACGTAATATCTTTGCTTACAGAATAAGAAAAGCCCGCCCAGTTGAGACATAGAAGTGGTTTCTGGTCACTTGGTCCTCCTCGTTTTTCCTCCTCGCATTAACTAACGAAATACAACATTCGTCGATTCCAGGTAACCGAATCTCCGGGACAACGTTTTCCCCAATATGCAGCAAAGAGACATCATCAAGGACGAAATTGAACGCCTCGGCCGGGTTTTAGGAAAATTGATCACACTGGTTACAGGATCATCCGGAGGGGATATGAACCTGGAGCTTCGGCTGAAAGAAGTGCAAGACCGACTGCGTAACGACTTGGGCCTAGCGCCTGATGATTTATTGCAGCTAAGCCGAAATGACCTGATTCTTAAACTGGATGATCTGCAGCTTACCCCCAACCATCTCTATCAGTTGGGGGATTTTCTTACCCTCTGGGCTTACGAAGAAGCACTCCACACAACACGAGCAACATTGTATCAGCGGGCACTACTCCTGTATGATAGGGTGTTCAGTCTGATAAGTTTTCCACTCACCGCTTTCTAGCCCTCAGAATACGCCAAGCCAGTAGTTAAAACGATGCATTTACGTACCCTCCCGTCACACCTCCCT
>JBLHRW010000336.1:0-5341 GCA_047626445.1 Neolewinella sp. | reverse complement strand
TTTGAAACTGACGTGTCCCTCCAGTTTTGCCGGGGCAACGGTACCCGTGTTTTCGATCTGGTCGGTACGGTCGAGTACCCCGAAGACGCGTTCGGCGGCTACCAGGCCCATCTGCAGGGTATTGAACTTGTCGGCGAGTACCCGTATTGGGCGGAAGAGCATGTTGATGTAAATCGGAAAGGCAACCAGCGCACCAAGGGTAACACCACCTGCACGGGCCACATCTTGTGCCCCCCACCAGACCATCAGCGCCAGGGAAGCGGCGGCAATGAGGTCGACCGTAGGGAAGAAGATGGCGTAGTAGAGAATGGCGTTGATGTTGGCCTTGCGTAAACCGCCGTTGATCTCGGCAAAGGATTCTCGCTCTTGCTTTTCTGCATTGAAAAACTGAACGATCCGCATACCGGTGATGCGCTCCTGCAGGAAGGCATTCATTTGCTGAATCTGGGTCCGGACCTGCTGGTATGATTTTTTTACCGCCTCTTTAAAGATATAACTGGCCAGCATCAAAAAAGGCATGGTGGTCAGGCAAATTAGGGTAAGTCGCCAGCTGGTGGAAATCATGATCGCCAGTACGGCAATGATCGAAAGCAGGTCGGCCAAAATGGTGATGATGCCCTCAGAGAAAACACTGTTGATGCTCTGAATATCACTAATGGTGCGTGTGGTGGAAGTACCAATCGGAGTCTTATCGAAATAAGACAGCTTAAGACTATTGATGTGGCTAAACACCCGTACCCGGAGATCGCGGATGATCGATTGGCCCAGCCAATTGGAGCTGTAAATAAAAGCGTAGCGACACATCGCTTCAACGACCAATAGACCAGCAATGACTAATGCCCAGAAGGTCAACCCGTCGGTATCTCCGACGAAGACGTAGTCGTCGATCATTTTCTGAATCAAGCGGGGTCTGGCAATGGCCAACGGAGCAAGAAGCACTGCGAGGAGTACCGCAATGGCCGTTACTTTTTTGTAGGGTAATGCCAGGGCGAGCACCCGCATAAGGGTGTCGAGGTCAAACTTTTTAGAATCGTCTTTTTGCGCCATCTTTGGAGTAACGTCTGTTGGCCGATAAAGATGAAGGGAGTGAGGGAATAAATGGCTTATTAGGGCGCGGTCGCGGGTGCAGGAAAAAGTTTTTTAAAGCGCAGGCGTCCCTTAGGGTTTGGTTGGTACGGGCGGGGCTGACCCCCGCCCGATCAGCATAAAAGCGAAAACTTTTGATGCCCTACACTAGAATTAGATCAAAGAAAAACTATGCTCCAGACCTTTTACGAAGAGTGCCTCACGACCATCAACGCTGAAGCAAAGTCGGCCTGGCCGGCCATTGCCCGTGCCTACGACGGCCGGCCCTACCACAATCTCGATCATTTAATGGAAATGCTGGGCCATTACCGCAGTATTGCCCCCGACCTTATACCTGCGTCCCCGCCCATCTTTGGCATCGCCCTTATTTACCACGACATTGTTTACCGAGCTGGTCGTGCCGACAACGAAGCGCATAGTGCAGATATGGCCGTTGCGGCCCTGCAAACTGCCGGGGTGGATACTGATGGACAAAACTATTGCCGCGCCCTGATCATGGCAACTAAAACCCACCAACCGGGAAATGATGACGAAGGCCTGCTCGTCGATCTCGACCTGGCAGTATTGGCCCGCCCCACCAAGGGCTACGATGCCTATACGGAGGCTATTCGAAAAGAGTTTTCTTTATTTCCCAGCTTCCTCTACCGACCGGGCCGTAAAAAAGCTTTGCAGCATTTTCTGGAAAAAACCAATATCTATTGCGAGCCCTCTTTCCGGGAGCGCTGGGAACTACTCGCCAGAGAAAACATTTTGCGGGAGATCGAGCGCCTATAAAAAAAGGTGCTGGCCCTATCAGGGCCAGCACCATTGTTTTAATTGTCTCTCATAAAAATACAGCCGGACTATCACCGAACTGTATATGAAAGATAAGTCTACCATTGATTTTTTGCAACTTGTGAACGGTTTTTAACGCTTTATCACTTGTTAAGAAGTAGTTTGATGTCGTCCATCAGGTAATCTACCTCTTCCGAATCCAGTCCGCTGGCATAGGAACGAACAAAGCCCTGACGGTCTACCAGTACAATATATCCACTGTGGTTAAACCCGCCGGGAGCACTTGCGTCCTCCTCTGCAATGCTGAGGTAGTACTGGTCGAGGTCCGAGATTTCAAATTTATCACCGTAGATGAAGCGCCACCGATCCATGTCTTTAATCCCCAGTTTCTCGGCGTAGTTATTCATCCGCTCCGGCGTATCTCTTTTGGGATCTACGGTAAAGGAAACCATCGCAAAGTCAGGTTCATTGACAAATTCCTCCTCCAGGCGGAGCATCTGTCCTTTTACTTTCGGACAAATGGTAGGGCAGGAAGTAAAGAAGAATTCCGCCACGTAGACTTTCCCCAGGAGGTCTTTATTTCCAAATGGTCGATTCAGTTGGTCAACGTACGTCCAGTCGGGAACAGGTTGCGGGTCGATCTCTCCCGTTACAGGATCGACGGGCTGGTTACCGGGGTAAGTCAGCGAATCAACCAAGTATTCACCCGTGGTTTTGTCTTGGGCGTGGCGGCGATAGAAATTTGGTTCTCCACCATCTTCAATGGAAGCATGGCTGGAATCTCCACAACTGACCAAAAAGAGCAGGGAGATAGCGTAGACGAAGAATGAAAAGCGCATAGTTATACGGTTAAGCGATGGCAAAGAAAGAAGCAAAGCCAATTGTCGCTTAAGGCGGCAGCAAGCATTGGGTTTAGCTCGCAGCGCTTTGTCCTCATTATCGGCTTCAGTAGGGAAGGGCTCCCATCTTATCGAAAGCTATAAATTGGCTTGCATCTACAAAGGAACACCCTTTTAGAAGGAAGGGTGTCAGGCTACCGTTATTTCTGAAAGCGCGAACGGAAATCGCCTTTCCGCTCGCGCTCAATACGCAACATTTTTTAGCGCATAATTGCGGTACCGACCCCGTACCTTTCTACGATGTCCTTTACAAAGGCATGTTTCAATTCCCAGATCGCTTGCATAATCTGGGCTTCGCGTTTAGCTAATTTTTTCATGGTAGAGTTACTTTTTGAGTTGGTTGATTCTGTCGACACCGTGCTCGTTATCCGGGGTGATTTCCACGGAGCGAGTGTAATATTTGAGGGCCTTCTCCAGTTCACCGACCGCTTCATAACTTTCTCCTAAGCTGTCCCAGATGTTCCAGGCTTCGGGGCATTCCAGGGTGTTGAGAAGGAATATTTTGATGGCATCATCTGCCCGGTCATTCCTGACCAGGACGTAGCCGATGCTGTTGAGGTCGTCTTCCAGTTGAATTCCCGGATGTTGTGTGCGCCAGGAAGGAAAAGTCTTCAGCGCATCATCGGTATCCGGACGCATGGCCGTAGCGCCCTGCCTGCTCTCCAGAGAGCTCCCATTCCTGGCTGGCCCACTAGCATGCTCGATTATCCGGGCCAGCATCCAATAATTGGTCTGGTTGTAGTTAAAGGCAGCACTGGCGGGAAAGTATAAATCCTCCTTCTCGAGGTGCGAGGTTTCCTGAACGCCGGGGAACGCACTAATGACCCGGTAACCGGCGTCTATTATCACAGGCACCATTTTTTCGGGAGTCCCGATGGCGCAGCGCATCTTCAGGCTTTTCAAAATTTACTACCCGATATACGCCAATCTTTATCGGTCAAGGAAATACGTGATCTCTATTTGTTGGGCATAATTATTGGTCAAAAGTCACCCGCAGCCTAGTCCACCCATCTTCTTCCGTGCTGAGTTGGTAAGTGGTTTTGTGGGCTTCGAGAATTTCCCGTGTAAGCGTAAGCCCCACGCCTTGTCCGGTTGGTTTGGTGCTGAAGAAGGGCGTGAAAATGCCCTGAGCTGCGCGCTCCGGAATTCCCGGACCATCGTCAGCAATGACGAATCCTTGAGGGAAGCTGATGGTGGTAATACGGATGTTACCGCCGGAACCTATGCTCTCCCGGGCGTTGGTTAGCGCGTTGACGACAACTTGTTCGAGTTGGGCGGCATCAGCATGAACGATTATTTCACGATCAGGGAGGTCATAGGTTAAATTGATGTCGTGGTCGGCCAGTACGGTGGTCATTACATCACCGGTGCGGCGAAGCAGCGCATTAAGGTCCGTCCTTTGGTGATCCGGCGAAGGCAGTCGGACTACGCGGGCGAAATTCCGCATGAACGTCGTCATATTTTCTGCCCGGTTAATCACGATTGGCAGGTAATCCTGACTCAGGGCGGTTAGCCCGGCTTCTTCGTCCGTAGCGGCTTCGAGGAGGCTGCGGAGGACAGAGATAATGGCGGCATTGGAGTTGTTAACTTCGTGGGCCATCATCCGGATCACTTTACCGTAGGCGTCCTTTTCGGCAGAGAGAATATCGGCAGTAACGTCTTGCACAATGATGAATCCGCGCTCGAAACCACGGTCGACGAAGGTGGCGGTTTCTACGTGGTAGCGGCGGTTGCCTGGGCCAACGAGCACCTGGTCGTTGCGTGGTATTACGCCGAGGGCTTTATCACCAGGAGCTGTCTCGGCATTTTTCAGGCGCGGCCGCAGGTGCAAAGAAGGGTCAAGGATAGCCGTGCGGAAGCCCTTCACGTCGCGGCATTGCCGCTCCATCCATTTGTTCATGCTGCTGACTTTGCCATCATAGTCAAGGATGACGACGCCTAGCTCGGCTGCGGCGAGCAGCCGCTCGAGGAATTCTTCCTGTTGCCGACTGCTCACCCGCTCATCTCTCAGCTGATCGATCATCTGGTTATAGACTTTGCCGATGCGGTCCATCTCCATACTACCGGTGGGCAATAGTTTTACCGAGAAGTCCTGGTCTTCCAGGGCGGCAGCACCCCGGCCCAGAAGCTGAAGTGGTGAAATGATGGACAGGTAGATCCGATACGAGATGTAGGCCGAGCCAAGTAAGACCAATTCAGCCAGCAGAATGTATACCCCATTTCCCTCAAAAAGGAAAAAAGCCATGACCCCCAAGGCTAGATGGAGAACAGTGAGGTATAGAATGTATTTGAAACTCGAGGACATGGGTGCAATCTAGGGTTTACTGGTAATTTCAAGCTAGACGTATCACTAGTACAGTGTAATTTAAGTTTTTGAATGTCTCGGTTTGTCGCGTAGCGACTGCACTTGAGTTGCCTGGGACAAGGAGGAACGACGCAGTCCCAGGTAACGGAAAGGACCCTTATTTTTTTAACGACGCGGAGCGTCGTCAGGTTAATCCTTGGGTTCGTTACCCCGGACTTCGTCCAGGGTAACTATTGTGTATTCGCTACGCGAAATCAAGGCAACCTGAATGCATATA
>JBLHRW010000335.1:0-5373 GCA_047626445.1 Neolewinella sp. | reverse complement strand
GTAGGCTACAAGGAAGTCACTGGCTGGGGAGGAGAAGTAACGACCTTGCCCTTCATTGAAGGCCATAGCTCAACGAAAATTATTGATCGTCTGCAGCCGGCAGAATAATGTCGCCTGACGAATAAGGCTCCCCCCCCTTCTACCATTTCAAGGGAACCCTGATCAGCGGCCATACGCAGCTATCCGACCGAAAGCTGGTGATGTGCCAGCTTGGGTTTACCTCATTCTATCAGTTATCAGCTGACTGCCGAAGGTAAACGCGGAGCGCAGTAGTTGCTCCCCCAGCTCTTTTATCCTTTTCTTTGCACCTGCGGCCGCGCCCTAAAAGTGAAGGGGAGAATAATTGAATAAAAGAATAAAGGCACAATCCCTCTCCTGTTATTCGTCCATTCACTCATTCATTTATGACCATTGGAGACATCACCACCCACCTCGAATCCATCGCCCCCGCCCACCTGCAGGAGAGCTACGACAATGCCGGCCTCATCGTCGGTGATCCGGCCACGGAAGTTACCGGAGTGCTGACCAGCCTGGATTGTACGGAGGAGATCATCGCCGAAGCAAAGGCCAAGGGATGTAACCTCGTGGTGGCTCACCACCCCATCGTATTTCGCGGTCTGAAGCGATTCAACGGCAGCAACTACGTAGAGCGCACCGTCATCAAAGCCATCAAAGAAGACGTGGCGATCTACGCCATTCACACCAACCTCGACAACGTACGCCACCAGGGCGTAAACGAACGCATCGCTCAACGGCTCGGTCTGGAGAACTTGCGCCTACTCGGTCCCAAAGATGACGATGGGACCATTGGTTCCGGCATGGTCGGCGAGCTACCAGTAGCCCTGCAGGAAACTGCTTTCCTTCGTCATCTGAAAGACCGTATGGATACGCCGGTGATCAAACACACTCAATTACTTGAACAACAGGTAAAAACAGTGGCGCTATGTGGTGGTGCTGGTGGCTTCCTTTTAAGCCAGGCAAAAAAAGCTGGTGCTCAGGTGTTTGTGACCTCAGACTATAAATACCACGAGTTTTTCGATGCTGACGGCGACTTGGTGATCTGTGATATCGGTCATTATGAAAGCGAACAGTATACAACTCAATTACTTGCGGAGTTGTTAAGTAAGAAATTCCGTACATTTGCGGTTCTTTGCACAGGGCGAATCACTAATCCGGTCCGCTACTTCGTGTAAATCCCCGCTAACTAAAGTAATAAACTACCCCCGACGCATGGCAGTACTGACCGAAAAGACGGTAGAAGAAAAAATGCGCGAGCTTTATCGCCTGCAACAAATTGATAGCAAGATCGACGAGATCGAGATCCTTAAGGGTGAACTTCCGATGGAAGTGAGCGACTTGGAAGACGAGATCGTTGGCCTCAACACTCGTGTAACCCGCCTTGAAGGCCAGGTGAAAGACCTCAGCACAGAGATCGGCCGCCACGAAGCCAACATGAGCGAGTCTGAGCAGCTCATCCTCCGCTACGAGGAGCAGATGAACAACGTGAAGAACAACCGCGAGTACGAAGCTCTGATGAAAGAGACGGAGATGCAGCGGCTGGAGATTCAGCTGTCCGATAAGAAGGCTGGCTCTTCCGCACGTGAGCTTGAGACTAAGCAGGCTGCGCTCGACATGACGCTTGAGAAGCAGACCGCGAAGCAAGATTTACTCACTGTTAAGCAGGAGGAACTCAAAGCCATCATCACTAAGACCGAGAAGGAAGAAAAGAAACTACGTCGTGCTTCGGAGAAGCAGCGTAAGGAAATCGCTGGCCGCCTGCTCAAAGGTTACGATCGCATTCGCACCACCTACCGCAATGGCCTCGGCGTGGTAACGGTGGAACGGAACGCTTGCGGTGGTTGCTTCAACGCCATCCCGCCGCAGCAGCAGCTCGAGATCAGCCAGCGTAAGCGGGTAATGATCTGTGAGCACTGTAACCGTATCCTGGTTGATCACAACATCGAACAGGACATGGTGGAGGAGGAGGCGTAAATCGTTTCCTCTATCAGCTAAAAAAACGGTTCCCGACATTTGTGTTGGGAGCCGTTTTTTTGTTGGTGCAATGGTTGCAGTTATTGCGGCGGTCGCTTATGCTCCCGTTGCAAGGGTTCCAGTTGGGCGGTGCGCCTCCGGGAGCCTTAGGGACGCCGTATAAATAACTTACGCCTTTTGACCGTCTTATTTTGCCCTCGTTGCGGGGATTATTTTTTTTCGAAGCCCTACGTCTACTAGAATAGCCTACGGACAAGGACGAAAAGATGGATGTTGCTTCTTACATTTGCGGGAGCCAAATAACCACCACCGCGAATGTCATCTAGAATCCTAATTATCGGCGCAGGCCGTTCCTCCTCATCCGTTATTAAGTACACCCTCGATAAAAGCGAGGAGTTTAGCTGGAGCATTACGGTCGCCGACGCAGACCCTGCGGCCGCTGCAGCCAGAGTCAACGGCCACCCACGCGGCAAAGCCGTGTGGCTCGACGTAACTAAAACCA
This sequence comes from Neolewinella sp., assembly GCA_047626445.1. GTDB lineage: Bacteria > Bacteroidota > Bacteroidia > Chitinophagales > Saprospiraceae > Neolewinella. The sequence continues at coordinate 2,879 of JBLHRW010000335.1, read as the reverse complement.
ATGATCGCCGCGAGCTGATCGAACGGGCCGATATTGTGATCTCCCTGCTGCCCGCGCACTTGCACCTCGAGGTTGCTCAGGACTGCATCCGCCTCAAGAAGCACCTCGTCACCGCCAGCTACGTAAGCCAGGAGCTTTTTCGCTTAGGCGACGAAGCGCGTGATCGTGAGCTAATCTTCATGGGAGAAATGGGCCTCGACCCAGGCGTCGACCATATGACAGCCATGCAGCGCCTCAACTTTATCCGAGAAAAAGGTGGAAAGATTACAGCCTTTAGGTCTTTCACCGGCGGGTTGATCGCTCCGGAATGCAATAACAACCCATGGGGGTACAAATTTACTTGGAACCCACGCAACGTCGTGCTCGCCGGTCAGGGTACTGCGCAGTACCTGGACAACGACAAATTGAAGTTCATCCCCTACCAACGCCTCTTTAAAACGACTTGGCAAATCGAGGTTCCGGGATACGGGAAATTCGAAGCTTACGCCAACCGGGACAGCTTGCTGTACCGCAAACAGTACGGCCTGGATGACATCCCGACTATTCTGCGCGGCACCCTACGTTATCCTGGTTTTGCCGCGGCCTGGCATGCCCTCATCAAGATTGGCCTAACCAATGCTGATTTTCCCATCCTCGACAGTGCCAAGATCACCTACCACGAGCTCATGGAAGCCTTGGCTCCTTCCGGCCCCGGTTCTGTAAAAGACCGGATCGCCCAGTTGCTCCAAGTCGACCCTGCCAGCGACGTGATGAACCGCCTCGTCTGGCTCGGCCTCTTTCGCAAGAAAAAGATCAAACTACGCGACGCCACCCCGGCGTTTATTCTGGAAAACCTTTTGCTCGAGAAATGGAAGCTGTCTCCAACAGACAAGGACCTGATCGTAATGCAACACCAGATCGACTACGAACTGGACGGCAAGACCTACCGGGACATCAGCAACCTCACCATGAAAGGTCAAGATTCTACAGATACCGCTATGGCCCGCCTGGTCGGCCTACCAATGGGCATCTTCGTTCGCCTGATCAGCCAGGGACAGATAAAAGCCACTGGCGTCCACATCCCAACGATGAAGGAAGTTTACGAACCCGTACTGGAAGAGATGAAGACCTTTGGTATGGAGCTCACGCACTCTACGGAGGAAATTTAGTAGATAGTGGGTAGTTAGTAGTGGGCAGTGCTGCCGCTCATTGTAATGTGGACGCTCGCTTCGCTCGTGTGGCTTCGCCTAAAGTGTTAGATTTGGCACGCAAAGGCGAAGTCGCACGAGCGAAGCGAGCAATTATTGGCGGTAACACTACCCACTACCCACTACATACTACCCACTATGCACTCCAACCTAATCCGCGCCGGCCAGTTTGCCCAGGGCGCCCGCCAGGGCGCCATCATCCTGGTGGCCCTGGCCTTACCCCGCCTTGGTGTGGGTCGGGAAGTTATTGGGGAATGGGAAAGCCTACTCTACGTTGGCTACATCCTCGGATTCGGTTGGTTGACGGGGTTGTTACAGGGCTACCTTGTCCGCATCAGGCTGACGAGGCCGAAGGAGGCCGCGCTGTTTTCCCGCATAGCTGTCGTTGGCGTTGCGGTATTCTCCGGGCTACTGCTGGCCATTGCTGCCGGGTTGCACGTGCCCTTATTTCGCTTGCTTCGATTAGGTGACGCGCCGCCTGGCTGGTGGTACTTCTTCCTCTTCCTACTCACCCAGTGGCCCGGGCTGTTCTTCGAACAAGTGCTAATGGTGCGCGGCAAAGCACGCGCCCTGGCCATCTTCGGCGGATTTTCCGCGCTAGGTTTCACCCTGGCACTATTAATCCCGCTGTATTACGGTGCCGGGCTAGCGCATGCATTGTTCGTATTGGCAATATTTGCGGCCATCAAAGGCCTAGTGATCCTCGGCTGGGTTGGTTTGAATTATTGGCTTAAAGTTCCTCCCCACGAGCGCAGCGAGCAGCCCACAGCTGCCAAGGCCGAAGGCCGTCTACCAATCTATCAACCTATCCTGAGCCGCTGGCTCAGCACCTCCTGGCCCTTGATGGCCTACGCTACTGTCGGTGCTCTGGTAACAGCCTTTGATCCCTGGTTTGTCAATTACTGGTATGAAGGTGACGAGTCCATTTTTGCCACCTTCCGGTATGGCGCACGCGAGTTGCCCCTGCTTGCTGCCATCACCAACGGCGCCATGGTGGTGGTCTTACCCCGCCTTACCGAAGACCCCTCTGCCGGACTGGATTTGCTGAAGGAGAGTTCCCGCCGCCTTTTTCACTGGATTTTCGGCGGTGCTATACTGCTGATGGCGACTTCGCCATGGTGGTGGACGTTGGTTTTTACGGAGGTATTTGCGGAAAGCTTGCCGCTTTTTAGGCTCTACTTATTTATCGTTATAAGTAGGTTGATGTTCCCTATGCCCATAATCGTTGCCTTGGGATTCACGCGTCGGCTTTACCTGTTCAGCTTATCAGAGTTGCTCATGAACATTGCTTTTTCCTTGCTCCTAACCCCTTATTGGGGCCTGTTAGGTATTATTGCCTCTACGGTGTTGGCAGATATTTTGAATAAGGTGATTCTTATTGTCTTTTTGCAAAAAAAGTCCGGGATAAACTTTAAACGGTACATGGAGATTAAAGTATTCGGAATTTACTTGGTAATACTCGTTGCATGCTATTTGTTTTTCTAGTAATTAAACCCATCTACTTAGCCTTATCTAAGACATACACTAACCTTGAAGGCTTGTTGATTATTTTGTTCGCAACGCGGTCAATAAAACGCCACAGGCTAAAAGGCAAGTACTTCAATACCTTATGGGTTCTAAGAAAAAGAAGCCCTTTATTTGACATAGTAAAAGCGGCTATGTTTAAGCCAGGAATTGCTTGAACTAAAGCAT
>JBLHRW010000334.1:0-5385 GCA_047626445.1 Neolewinella sp. | reverse complement strand
AAACTCCATAAACCAAGGGAATTAGATAAGCTTTTCACGGGGCTCTTGGTACGTGAGGAACGAGACTTCGTTGCTATTGGTTACCGCCCAGCTGACGTGAAGGTTTGGTGCTCGGAGCCCGTTGAATCCGTAAAGAAAGCTCGTTGCTTCATCCGCTATGGTCGCATTCTCGATGTCCGGCACTATAAAGGCAATTGGCGTCGAACCTTGGACCATCGTGCCCGTTGGTTTCAGTTGATGAGAGGAGTCGATCCATGTAATTTTTAAGGGGAGCCTGGTAGCCATGAACGTAAGCGAGTAGGCGCTTGCCGCAGCTGTTCACTCCTTCAGGAATTCTTCAGTTCAGGCGCGGCCGCAGGTGCAATATTTAGGATAGAAAGCAAGGCAACTACCCGTTGAAATTTTGGATAAATCCGGGTATAAGATCAGGAACAGGAGAACAGTACTTCAGTGGTTATCCTGTTCCCCGACTACGAGGTTCTTAATGCCCTTAATGGTTCCTCTAACTTAGTGCCTTAGTGCTTACCTCCTAATCGGTCATTCCATCTCCCCGCCAAAGGCCCGAACCGCCGGCCCTTCCAGCCACAGGTTGGTAAACCGGCCATCGGTTAGCTGTCCGCGGACGGCGAGGTCTCCACCTTTGGCTTTCACCGGCACGCGAAAGCATCCATCTGCTACCCCGGCACGAGTAATGGCGGCAATGGCGGCAGCCGTCACTCCGGTGCCGCAGGCGAGGGTTTCGTCTTCCACGCCCCGTTCGTAGGTCAGGATATTGAGGCCGTCTTCGCCTTCACTGACGAAGTTGATGTTGATCCCTTTTTCCTTGTAGGGCGCTGAATTTCGGAGGGACCTCCCCTCCCGGAATACATCAATATTGGAGATGTCTTGCCGGAAAGTAATGTAGTGTGGGGATCCCGTGTCGAGTACAAACACATCGTCTTGTGGCCGGGCAACCTCCGTAACCTCCAGCATTTCAAGGGAGACCCAGCCATTGGGCAGCAGGTTTGCCCGATGCGGACCGTCGACGGCCAAAAAATTATAGCCCTCCTTGAGGATACCCAAATCGGCCGCGAAACGGACGATACAGCGCCCGCCGTTTCCACACATGCTGCTGGGCGCACCGTCGGAATTATAGTAGATCATTTCGAAGTCATACTCCGGATGATTACGCAAGAGCATCAGTCCGTCGGCACCGATTCCGAAATGACGGTCGCACCAGTGGGCGATGGTCGGTTGGTCAAAATGCGGCGTCAGTTTCCCTTCCCGATCATCGAGGAGGATGAAATCATTGCCGGCGCCGTGGTATTTGTGGAAAAGGATCAAGGTTTCGAGTTGTCAGGTTATCAGTTGTCAAGCTCTCGGGCTGTCAGTTTTCAGGTTGTCTGCTACAAAGTAGTCGGACATATTTAACTATTCATTACCCATTTGTAAGGTATCTTTTACACGATCCGCTTTACCCGCCGGGGCGAAGCGTTCCTTTTGATCCTCGAGTGGGTCATCGAAGCCGATCGGGACGTCCATGGTGTAGTGACGGTAAGCGACCATGCCACAAAACAGAGAGATGACGACCAGGCCGATGAGGCTCAGCTTCCATCCGAAGATGTTTCCAATGTAGTCGCCGTCGTAGGGATCACGTTTTTCTTCCATTGTTAATAATCTGGAGGGCAAAGATAGGTAAACCCATGCCTGGGGCATGGAGGCTAAGGAACATCAATTTAACAACTGTCCTGATTAGCTTCGCTGCTACTTCATGGTGAAGCGTAGTCATCGTGGTGCTGCCCTTAACCTCAAGGGATAGTCCACCTGCGCAACACTACCCCACCCCTCAACGTTTCCCCCTTTGCCTATGAAGCCGACCGACCTACTGATCTTAATAAGTTGTTGCCTACTCACTGCGGTATTGACCGTTGCCGGCACTTACCTGTTCCTTGCACCTGCGGCCGCGGCCCTAAATGCCCCAGCCTCAGAAATCATCAATCCTCGCCTGGAGGACCTTCGGCTACGGACCTTTACCAGCAGCTCTCCAACCGACTTCATCGCTGCGGCTGAGGCCGTAACCCCTGCGGTAGTTTTCATCCGTTGCTTTGGCCAAAAGACCAGCCGCCTGGAGCCCAACGCCCGCATCACAACTACCGGTTCTGGCGTCATCATCAACGCTGAGGGCCTCATTGCTACTAATAATCACGTGATCAAAGGGGCAGCGCGGATTCGGGTCCTGCTGGAAGACAAAAGAGAGTATGACGCAGAGGTCGTTGGGGTAGATGAAAGTACGGACCTGGCCCTACTCAGAATTCGGCCAAACGGGAAACTGCCCGTCCTTGCCTTCGGCAACAGCGACAGCCTGCGGGTGGGAGAATGGGTACTAGCCGTAGGTAATCCATTCAGCCTGAACTCTACCGTAACGGCTGGCATCGTATCCGCCAAAGGCCGTAGCATCGACGTGCTGGAAGCCGCCGACCGCATCGAAAGTTTCATCCAATCGGATGCGGCCGTAAACCCGGGCAACTCCGGTGGCGCCCTCGTAAATACCAACGGAGAACTGGTTGGCATCAACACAGCCATCCTGACCAACAGCGGCCGAAACGAAGGTTTCGCCTTTGCCATCCCGGGCAACCTGGCCCGCCGGGTACTTAATGACCTGCAGCAATTTGGGGAAGTTAAACGCGCCTGGCTCGGCGTGTACATCCAGGCCGTCAACGATGCCCAGGCGAAGCGACTGGGGCTAAAAACGGCCAGCGGCGTCCTCATCACCAACCTTACCCCCAACGGCGCAGCGCTCCGTGCCGGCCTGGAGGTCGGTGACGTGATGACGGCCCTAAACGGCGTCCTCATCAGCTCCGCCCCGGAGATGCAGGAACAACTCAGCCGCTATCGACCCGGGCAGAAAATTCGCGTTGCTTACATCCGAAACGGTCGCAAACGCTCCGCCACGGCACTGCTCCGCGACAAAGCCAACCGGACAAAAGCACTGGTTAGCCACCAGGAAGACAACTTACTGCACCATCTAGGTTTCAAAGTTCGTAGCCTGACAGACCAGGAAGCACAGGTTTTTACCCCAAATGGCGTCTACGTTATGTCCATTTTCCGCAACAGCACCATTGAGGCCACCAACATGAACGTCGGTTTCGTGATCTCCAAAGTAAACGATCAGCCCGTGCGTAACCTGGAGGAATTCATGACCTTACTGGGCAAGGAGGGAGAATTGCTCTTCAAAGGAAGCTATGAGGGGTATGAGGGGGACTATTACTACCGGGTGGAGTGAGCGGTAGTCAGGTAGTCGCAATTACTAAAAATCCGAATTGGTTTATAATACGGCGCGAACGCAGGTGCAGGGACAGGTAAAAGGAGCAAGGGTGCCTGCCAGGCCCAGGGCTAATGCCTAAGCCTGAATAATGGCTTCGGCGGCCTAAACCACAAGAAGTCAGGTCCCTGAGCCTATCGAAGGGGCCTAATTTTGGTCTGTACCACCCCACCCTGAACCCTTCCTCAAAATTATGGTTACACGACCAGCGTAGCGATCCCATCTCTCTACTTTCCCCTTTCCTACTTTCTTCCTTTCCCTCCTTACTTCCCATGCCAGAACTACCAGAAGTCCACAACTTCAAGCAGTACTTTGATGCGGCGGCCATTGGCCAGCGCATCGCTTCGATGACCGTACACGACGACAAGATCATCCGTAACAGGAGCGGACCGGCCTTCGCCGATGCCCTGACCGGCCGGACCATCACGGGGTCCATACGCCGAGGCAAATACCTGTTTACTCAGTTGGACAATGGCCACGATGTTCTCCTACACTTCGGCATGAACGGAGACCTCAACCTTTACCAGGAACCGGAAGAACGGGGACGCTTCGAACGCTTCGCGTTCCATTTCAACGATGGCAATATCCTCGGATTCGACGATTCCCGAAAGTTTGCCCGCATACTCTACCTCGAAGACCGGGAAGCCTACATCAAAGAAATCGGCTTGGGCCCAGACGCCCTGGAACTGGAGGAAGACTACTTTTTGCAGGCGCTGGCTGGTCGTAAAACCACCCTCAAAGGCGCGTTGCTGAATCAAAAAATCGTAGCCGGCCTCGGCAACCTGTACGTCGACGATCTTTGCTATAAGTTACGCCTGCACCCGGCCACCAGGGTAAACCAACTCAGCAAGAAACAGCTCCAAGCTGTGTATCGGAAGATCGTTGAGATGATGACTTTCGCTACCGAAAATGCGCCTTACTATCGGGATTATCCCGACAAATGGTTCTGGCATACTTGGCGTACGGAAGGTGGCGTCGATCCGGAGACCGGCGGGGAGGTGAAGATTATTAAAGTGGCGGGGCGGACTACTTATTTTGTTGAGGGGCGGCAGGTTGTAGTCTTGTAGTCTTGTAGTCTTGTAGTCAAGGTAAATTTTTCCTGTGGAAGATTGCGCTAGTACAGCGTAAACTAAGTTTTTGAATGTCTCTGTTTGTCGCATAGCGACTGGACTTGAGTTGCCTGGGACAAGGAGGAACGACGCAGTCCCAGGTAACGGAAAGGACCCTTATTTTTTTAACGACGCGGAGCGTCGTCAAGTTAATCCTTGGGTTCGTTACCCCGGACTTCGTCCAGGGTAACTATTGTGTATTCGCTACGCGAAATCAAGGCAACCTGAATGCATATAAACTTAGTTTACACTGTACTAGTTCTTGCCCCTTCGGGCCGCACTACAGCTTACCAATCCACTCCCCCACCCCAGTTTTTTCTACGGCCAGGTAATTACGTTCCACGGGGCCGAAGCTGCGGAAAAATTCGGCTACGCCGGGGATGTCCGAGCCTTCGAAGTCGAGTAATCTTGCTGGGCCGCGATGAGACTTGATCAACTCTACGATCATTCGCGCCATACCTTCTTTGGCGTAACCGGTGGAGGTGGAGGCAGCAAAGTTGTTAATCAGCCGGCCGCGGTAAAACGGAAAGAAGCCTGCAGCTAGAAAGCCGTTCTCTTCGTCGTCGAGGCGGCAACAGATAGCTGCATCGTTTCTTAGGGCGGCGTCGATGATGGCAGCGATTTGGCGATAATGCTTAGGCTGCAGCCCAGCCTTTTGGCCGGCGCTCTGGCGATAGAGTTCAATGATTTCAGCTGGTTCAGCTGGGCGCAGGATCGCCGGGCCATTTCTCCGGAGTTTCCGCCGGAGCACCTTATTGAAGTCTTGGTGAATGGAGGCAAAGTCAGGATTAAGATCGAGTACGTAGTTCGTTCGTTCCAGGCTGGAAAAACCAGCGGGGACTTGTTCTTGGGTCACCCTATCGGTAAGGGGAAGCTTGAGCGACAAGTATCGAGCGGGTAGCTTGGTCAGCAGCTGCTTTACGTCACCGGGTTGCAGCTGACCGAAGGGCCCACACTGCTGCGTAAACGATGGTC
>JBLHRW010000333.1:0-5399 GCA_047626445.1 Neolewinella sp. | reverse complement strand
CTTGTCTCTTGTCTCTCTCTTCTCTCTCTTCTCTCTCTCTTCTTCTTCTCTTCACTCTCGTCACTAACAAATGGCCAACCTAGACACCATCAAACGCCGCTACGGCATAGTAGGCCGTTCTCCAGCCCTGGAGAATGCGCTGACCACCGCCGTACGAGTAGCGCCCTCTGATCTTTCTGTCTTGATCACTGGAGAATCCGGTGTAGGTAAGGAGGTGATGAGCCGCATTATCCACGACAACAGCGCCCGGAAACACCAGGGGTTCATCGCCATTAACTGCGGTGCCTTACCGGAGGGTACGATTAATTCGGAACTTTTCGGCCACGTAAAAGGTGCCTATACCAGTTCTGACGGAGCGAGAAAAGGGTATTTTGAAACCCTGGACGGCGGGACCATTTTCCTGGATGAGATCGGAGAAATGCCGCTACAAACCCAAACCTTCCTATTGCGGGTACTGGAGAACGGAGAGTTCATCCGGATGGGCTCCAATAAGGTCCAGAAGACAGATGTACGCATAGTTGCCGCGACCAATAGGAAGCTGATGGAACGTGTCCGCGACGGAAAATTTCGCGAAGACCTCTACTTCCGCTTAAGTACAGTGCCGATTGAAATGCCAAGTTTGCGGGAACGGTCGGAAGACGTCTACCTCTTGTTCCGCTATTTCGCCAACAACTTTGCCGAGAAGCAAAACATTGAATCAATCCAGCTGGATGAAGAGGCCCGGTGGCTCTTGGAAAATTACACCTGGCCAGGCAACATACGTGAATTAAAAAATGCCGCCGAACGATTGAGTATCCTCTCTGAAAAGCGGGACCTCACCGCCGTTGACCTAGCGGAATTGATGCCCCAGTTAATGAAGCGTAACCTTCCGGCCATTCGTCAGCAGGACCAGAGAGAGGGGGCCGGAAACAGCTTCCAGGAGCGGGATATTTTGTATAAAGTCCTCTTCGACATGAAGGAGGACATGACACAACTAAAGAACCTGATTGCAGACCTGATCAGAAGTAATGACCTAAGAGTCAGAGATGTTGCCAGGGTTCAGTCGTTATCAATGCCGGGAAATTACCCTGATGCTGCGGAAGAGATTGACCGATTTGCCGCTGACGCTGGCAACGTGGCTTCCGAAGCTTATGGTTTGCGAGACCTTGATATTTCCACCGTTGTTTCACCGGGGAGCGGTTACGCCGGTGCAGGCGGAGGAACGAGAAGCAATGCAGGACAGCCGATGTACCACCAGCCGTCTTCTACCTCAGACCCGATCATCGTCGATACCGGCATGCGTCGTACTTACGATGAAAGTGAAGTAGTGGACGAAGACCTGAGCCTTGCCAACGCTGAAAAAGAACTTATCCGCAAAGCCCTGCGTAAGCATAAAGGCCGGCGAAAAGAAGCTGCTGCGGAACTGGGCATCAGTGAACGGACCTTGTACCGGAAGATTAAGGAGTACGACGTAGTGGAGTAGTCTCCGGCCAACGCCTATCTTACCACCGAACCATACCTGACATCACTTTGCGCCTCTTTACTTACCTCGTCCCTTTACTCCTACTCACCAGTTGCCAGAAATATGCCGCAGACAAGCTCCCCGAGGAGCGCCTCCACTTCGGCAACTCGGGTGGCTTTACCGGTGAGATCCGGGAGTACATCCTATTGTTGAACAATGGACGTATCCTCTTCAATAATCAATCAACCGGAGAATTGGAGAAAATCGGTAACATGAACAAGGAAGGACTCCTCGCGCTGAAAGCAGGATTAGCCAACATTGATTTCACCGCAGCCCAAAACAAGCCAGCCAATAGGAACACATTGTTGGCCCTTCACTCCGGCGGTAAAACACAGAACCTTCAGTGGTCTGGTCCAAAAAATGCGCCGAGCGAAGCGGCAAGCCATTGCTTTCAGCAGTTAATGGCCAACGTGAGGGTTTTGCGCGAAGCGAAAATAGGTAAGGACAAAACGCCCAAATAAGAAAAGGCAATCCTCGTCATTTGGTTAACGACATAGCGATTCCCCTGAGGCGGTAGGGCAACATGCCGTACCTTGCCTGCTCCTACAGACGAATTTAAGCCATCTATATGTTCCGACTATCCCTCCTAATTATCACCCTCTTCACTACGCTAGGTTTATCTGCACAGCAGTCTTTCAAACCAGTCCTACAGCAACCGGCGCTACCTGCTCAAGTCAACGCAGAAACGCTAAATTTCAGCCTCAGGCGTACACCGGCCATTGCTCCTGCTACCAATATTTCGCACCTGCGGCCGCGCCTGAATCCCGCAAATATCCGCCCGGTTGGCCGGACGGGAGCACCGGGCATACGGATAAGCACCGACCCTGATAATGGGCAAATTTTTGCACTCCATGGTCGTCCTTCGGACCTCCCCGATGCACGCCCAACCAAGGAAGACGCCCTCGCCTATCTTGCCGCCGTAGCCGATGATCTAGGCATAGCAGATCCGTATCAGGAACTGAGGATTACCGACGAAATCGTTGATGAGCAAGGCCATCAACACCTGCGGATTGCGCAGGTATATGCCGGTATTCCCGTACTCCCCGCCGATGCTCGTTTGCACAGCCATGGCGGTGGTTTCGACCTGTACACCGGCCGCCTACAGCCAAGCCCCGAAATAAACAATCTCGTGCCTGGCCTTGCCGAAGCAGCGGCGCGAACGCAGGTACAAACCATGTTTTCGGAGCAGTGGACCAACCTCAGCCCCAAGCAACAGGAATGGATTTCCGGCCCTCAACTAAGCCTGCAACTGGTCATCTTCTCTCCCAGCGGAGCGGAAGCCAAACTTGCCTGGCAGGCCCACGTGCGCCCCAATCTACTGGAACACACCAGCCTCTTCCTCGACGCGCACAGCGGCGAAGTATTAGTAAAGTATACCCATACTTGTGGTTTTGACGCAGGGCACAGCCACCGTGACAAAGCTTCCCCTTCGACGCCTACAACAACAAGCTCTGCTCCAACCTCCTTGGTTATGGACGGCCCAGCAACCGTAGTCGTCCAAGACCTATACGACCGCAACATCACCCTCAATACCTTTTCTCTTCAGGACACCTTTTACCTCCTTGATGGAACAAAACCAATGTTCAGTACTGCTGGCGGCCAACTCAGCGGCTTCATCCTTACTTACAATGGTGGCGGCTCTACCCCACTGCGCGATGATTTTGAGCCGGGTTTACAGTTTTCCCTTAGTAACAGGGGCTGGAGTAAAACCGAAGCTAGTGTCCATTCTAACGCCGGTGCTGCCTATCAGTATTTTCTCGACAAGCACGAACGAAATTCCATCGACGGAGCCGGAGGTAACATCTACTCCTTCATGAACATCAACGAAACGGATGGCACCGAAATGGATAATGCCTTCTGGAATGGTCGTGCGCTATTTTACGGAAACGGCGTCGATGCATTCCAGCGCCTTCCGCGTGGTCTCGATGTAGCTGGCCATGAAATGGCTCACGGTGTGATCCAAAGTACCGCCGACCTGATCTACGAGGAACAATCGGGAGCCATGAACGAATCCTTTGCAGACATTTTCGGCTACCTCATCGAGGGAGAGACTGGCGATTACCGTATCGGTGAGAACGTCGTTACCTCCAGCTTCCCCAGCGGAGCATTGCGTGACCTCCGGAACCCCAACAACGGCGGCAGCCGCCTAGGGCAACCAGGCTGGCAACCAGCACACATGGACGAATACGTCAACCTACCCAATACTGAAGAAGGTGACCGAGGCGGCGTACACGTAAACAGTGGAATTACTAACCGCGCGTTTTACCTCTTCAGCAGCGCCCCTAACGTCGGAGATGTAATCGCCGGAAAAGTCTACTACAACGCCCTCACCCTCGGGCTTACCCGCTCCAGTCGATTTGCTGATCTTCGCCTTGCCGTCGTTGAGGCCGCCGGCCCCTTCGGAGCCAACGTGGTGGCGGCAGCCGAAAACGCCTTTGCCGGCGTAGGCATCGGCGGCGAAGCTGGTGACTATACCGTAGACCTGGACGACAACGAAGGTGATCGGTTCCTTTTACTCGCCAACACTGCGCAAAGCGCCCTGTTCCTGGCCGACCAAGCAGGCACGTTGATTAACCCTTCGGCCCTCGTAACCGTCGGCCTGACCAGCCGACCAAGCGTAACGGATGATGGTTCCGTTGCTGTATTCGTTGACGATCAGGGCCGACTAAGGGCTTACTATTTTGGCAGCAACGAACTTGATTTTATCGAGGGAAACCCACAAACTATCTGGCGCAACATCGCCATCAGCAAGGACGGTGACCGGATTGCCGTCACCACCACAGATATCGATAATCGTATCCTCATTTTCGACTTCGTAACCCAGCAGGGCGAGTTCCTTACACTTTCCAACCCTACTTCGGCCAGTGGTATTTCTACCGGAGACGTGCAATACGCAGACGCCCTCGAATGGGAACCCAGTGGCCAGTTTTTAATGTACGATGCGCTTAGCCGACTCGACGATGGTCTGGAATTCTGGGACATCGGATTTCTCCGTGCCTGGGACGCCAACCAGGAAAGCTTTGGCGATGGCACCATCTTCAAACTTTCTACTGACTTACCTGCAGGCAGCAGCACCGGCAACCCGACGTTCTCCAAAAACTCCCCCTACATCATTGCCTACGAGGAAGTAGATTTCGACGCCGCCACCTTCAGCATCGTCGGGGCCAATATTGAAACCGGCGCCAGCAGCACCATTTTCCGTAACAACAAGGTTAACTACCCTAACTACGGACTTTCCGATGATCGCATGGTTTTTGATGCGGCAACTGCTGGTGGCGTTGATTTGCTTGGCATCATCCCGCTGGCCGCAGATAAAATATCCGCCGGTGGCAGTGCCATAGGTGTACTTGAAGGTGGCCACTGGGGCTACTTCTTCGCCAACGGAGAACGAGACCTGAACACCAGCCTTGAAAGCCCCATCGTAGAAGACGATGACCTCAAGGTTTACCCTACCCTTACCGCCGACCTCGTTACCGTAGAGACCGGTACTTCCCGGATCAACGGCCCCATTCAGGTACTGGACATGGCGGGGCGGCAAGTAGCTGCCTATAGTAATTTTGCTGGAACACAAACCTTATCCATTGGCCATTTGCCGCAGGGAAGTTACTTCATCGCGGTGCCTTTGAAGAAGGGGACGATTATACGTAGAGTTGTGGTACGATAGGCAGTCACTTCGCTCCTTCGTGAGTAGACGGTTGCAGTGCCTTAATGCCTTAGTGGTTACCCCAGCCTTTTCCTTAGTGTAACTTTCTTAGTGCCTTAATGCCTTAGTGGTTACCCCAACGCAACTTTTCCTTAGTGTAACTTTCTTAGTGCCTTAATGCCTTAGTGGTTACCCCAACGCAACTTTTCCTTAGTGTAACTTTCTTAGTGCCTTAATGCCTTAGTGGTTACCCCA
>JBLHRW010000332.1:0-5403 GCA_047626445.1 Neolewinella sp. | reverse complement strand
CTGATTAGTTAAAGCATTCTTTTGCTTAATAAATGCCTGACGCTGACGACTTAAACCCTTAAGCTCTTGTATCTTAGGACTCATTGGCGACCAGGAACGTAGTTTTCTCTCTACTCCCATCTGAGCTAGAACCTGAGCATCTATATCGTCCGTTTTGGACAAGGTATTAAGACTTTTGGCAAAGGCTTTTACGGTGTTCGGCAGAAGGCTACTTATACGGTAAGCTTTATCATAAGCGAAATAAGCTAGTTGTTCATGATACACGCCCGTAGCTTCCATGATAATGAATATTTCAAGAGAGGATGCGTGGCGCGTTTTCTCTATCCAGTTGACTAAACTGACGAAACCAGCCATAGTGTTCCTGAAGATACGAACCTTACCCTTACGTTTGGCATGTCCCGTTAGGCTCATTGAATAATAGCAAGCGTGAAAGTCGTCATTACTAATGTCGATGCCGATTGATTGGCGGATAATGTTTTCCATGGTATGGTTTAGAATGAAAGAAATGTGGAGAACTTCCATCGTCTTGCCTCGCATTTATGGTGGCTAGTCAGAACGGATCTACTGCCTTAGAAACGCCGTATAAATAACTTACGGCTTTTGACCGCCTTATTTTTGGGATGGGTGGTTGGTGAACCTGTTTAGCTAATAGTGCTTAGCTCTGTTACTTCGTATAAAAAACATTCACTGGAAGACTTAAGTACAAGCTTAGGTGATTTTTCCAATTACGGAAGTAATGAAGTGCGATTAATAGGGGGGCAAACCACGGCCACCCCTTCATCATTCCTAAACAATCCAGGCTATAGATCAAGATCAAGGAGAATACTGAATTCAAAACACTGGACACTAAATCCTGAACCCTATCTTACCACCCCATGCTCAAGGTATCCAATCTAACCATTTCCTTTCCGGGTGCGGAAGCACCGGCCGTTGACGGGCTGTCGTTCGAACTGGCGGCCGGAGGCCGCCTGGGCCTACTCGGCTTGTCGGGGTCAGGCAAAAGCCTCACGGCTCTGGCGCTGTTGGGGCTTTTACCCGCCTCAGCTCGCCTGGAACGTGGAGAAGCCTGGTACCAGCCAGCTGACGGCCCCGCTGTCGACCTACTACAGCTTACCGAAAAGCAATGGCGGACCTATCGCAGCAAACACCTCAGCCTGATCTTTCAGGAGCCACTGACGGCACTGAACCCTGTGCATACCATTGGTGCCCAGTTGATGGAAGCAGTCATTCGCTTCCGGCCAGACTTCACCACGAGTAAGGACCGAAGAACGTACTTACATGATTGGCTTACCCGGGTAGAACTTAACGAAGAGCAGGACCGGATGCTCCGGGCTTACCCCCACCAACTCAGCGGTGGGCAACGACAACGATTGTTGATCGCGCTAGCCTTACTTGGTCAACCACAGTTACTCATTGCCGATGAGCCAACAACTGCCTTAGACACCATCACCGAAGCCGGAATCCTGGAGCTATTGGCAAAGCTCCGCGCGGAACTGGGCATGGCGACCCTTTTCATTACCCATGATTTGGGCGTGATGCGCCACAGTGCAGAGAAAGTAATGGTGATGGCGGCGGGAAAGGTGATCCGGCGAGGAGATGCCCAAACGATATTGGCCGAGGGTATCAGTTTATTTCAACCGAACGAGAACGACGCGACCGCTAGGCAGGAGAAAACCGTTGTGTCTACACGCCACCGTCAAACGAATAATACGCCCCCAGCTGACATTTGCCTTACCGTCAGCAACCTATCCCTCTCCTACCCTACGCCAAAGGCGTGGCCCTGGTCAAAAACGCAGCCTGTGACCGCAGTCCAAGACGTTTCTTTCCACCTCGACGCCGGCGAATGGGTCGCTATTGTAGGCCCCAGTGGCTGTGGAAAAACAAGCCTGGCCCGTTGCCTGGCGGGCTTACTATCTCCAGCTAAGGGCCAATTCAACTACCCTGAAAATGGCCGCGTTCAACTTGTCTTTCAGGATCCCTTCAGCTCCCTAAACCCTGCCCACACTGTTCTCCGGTCCATCATTGAAGTACTTCGCGTAGCCATGCCTGGCCGCAGGCGTGCTACTTACCAGGACGAGGCGGGAAGGTTGTTACAGGAGGTAGGTTTATCACCGACAATTTATGCCGATCGCTCCCCAAATGCCCTGAGTGGTGGACAGCGCCAAAGAGTAGCCATTGCCCGTGCCCTGGCCGGAAGGCCGACGGTACTGATTGCCGACGAGGCGGTCTCTGCCCTCGATGCCCCTTTACGACGGGACGTACTTGATCTACTCCAGCAAATTTGCCGGGAACAACAGATTGGTTTGCTCTTCATCAGTCATGACCTAGGCCTGGTGGCCGAGCGTGCCGATCGGGTCATCATCATGGATAAGGGGCAAATTGTAGAAAGTGGACCAGCTATAGTTGTCTTCCAACAGCCTGCCAGTGAGATGGGAAAAAGGCTTTTAGCTGCTGCTTTGCGGTAATAATGGAATGGTGGGCGGAGGAGGACCTGGGGGTTTCTTTCATTCTTTCTCCCTTTTGAAAAATCCCCTTTCTATTGTAAACAGCGGCCGCGAATAAGGCAATCGTAAAGGACGAAAAAAAGTCAAAAATAGTTGATTCCGAAAAGTGACGCGTCGTGGAAAACAGACTCTTTATCGTGCAACTAGTCACCAAGACTAATTGCATCAACCATCAACCACAAAACGCCAAAACAAATCAACATGCCTACCACTACAAAAGCCGCCAAAATCGCCGTTGCTAAGAAGAACGCAGAGGCAGAGAAAGCCAAGAAGAAAGCGCTCCGTACAGGAAAAGTAAACAGCCCCGCGCCCGCCGGAAAAGCTGGTAAAAAAGGTCCTTCCCTGATCAACAAGAGCAAGACAAAGAAGTAGTAATCTAATAACGACCAATTTTATTTTTCGGCCTCACTTTCCGTAACTAATGGGAAGTGGGGCCGGCGTTTCTCATGGCCTCCTTTGCCAAATTATTCTATGAACCTGCGTGATTCCGTTAAGACGGCCAATAACAGCATTAGTTTCCTGGCTAAAGAAGCCAGTTTAATTTCTGCCGACACCAGGCAAGAGATGGCGGTTCGTCTTACCGCCTTCCAGCGCATCACAGCGCTGGAGGTCGGGGGTACCTGGCTGCGTCGTTCGCGCGCAATCGATCGCGACTTCGGCGTAAACAACCTTTATTTCAAATTTGAAGGAGATAACCCTACGGGTACGCAAAAAGACCGGATCGCCTTCGCTCAGGTAGAAGACGCCTTGCGGCGGGGCTTTACGAATATTGCCCTGGCCACCTGCGGCAACTACGGCGTTGCAGTAGCGCTGGCGGCGAAGCTAGCGGGGCTGCGTTGCCACATTTTTATTCCGGCTGGTTACCACACTGATCGCCTCAAGGAAATGGAGCAGCTAAACGGAAGAATCCATCGGCCACCGGGCAGTTATGAAGATGTCGTCCGAATCAGTAGCAAACAAGCGGAGCAAGAAGGCTGGTATGACGCTAACCCTGGCGGGGCAAACACCGAATTACAACTGGATGCCTACGCCGGTTTAGGGAGGGAATTACGTAAGGAACTTGGATACGCTCCGGTAAGCTGTGCCGTTCCCGTTTCCAACGGAACTCTGCTTGCGGGTATACACCGCGGGCTTGGAGGTAAAGACGAAACGATGATGATCGCGGCTTCAGCTACGGCAAAGAATCCAATTGTCTCTTCCTTTCGAAAAGGGTTGAAAACCTGTGTTGACCTGGACCCTGCGAAGATTCGGGAGACGGTCATCAACGAGCCGTTGATCAACTGGCACAGTTTTGACGGGGAGGAAGCACTTGCCTCCGTCTACGTTTCGGGAGGACTGGCCTATAACATCAGCGATGAGCGGATGCGTAAAATGGCCACCTACCTAAGTGAACGGGAAGCGTTGCGCGTGCTGCCCGCAGCGACCGCCGGACTCATCGCGCTCTTAAAAATGCACGAAGAAGGTATCCTTGCCGAAGGTACACACGTCGCCGTACTTACTGCCAAGCGGTAAAACGACCAGTTTGAAATTAAAAAAGTATACCTGTTTAAGCAAGTTGAAATTCGATGCCTTCGACAAGATTAGGCACCGTTAGCATTGTTCGCAAACCGTCAAAAAATCGCCTCGTACGGTTTTTTGACGGGGCTGACAATCGCAAATTCGGTGGCTGGCCCTGTCGAAGCCACTAACCTAAAAGAGTTAGAAAAAAACATAACAAGACAATGAAGACCCCCATTGATGGCAAAGCCATCGTATTCTGTGAAGGCGCTTTCAACACGCCTAATGGCAAAACGGCCCACGGGCTGGTTCGCTTCACTTACCGCTATGATGTACTCGGCGTCATTGACTCGCGCTACGCAGGTAAAGACGCCGGAATGGTATTGGATGGTAAGCCCAACGGCATTCCCATTTTTGGTGACCTTGCGGCGGCCATGGCTGAAACTGCAGACGTCGACTACCTCGTGGTTGGCCTGGCTCCAGACGGTGGCCGGTTGCCGGCGTCGGCACGGGCAACGATGTTGCAGGCACTAGAGTCCGGACTACACCTGGATTCCGGGCTACACGATTTCCTTTCCAACGACCCCACCCTGGCCCAAAAGGCGAAGCAGAAAGGACGCCGTATACGCGACGTGCGCAAGACGCCAGACCGGGATACACTACACTTTTTCAGCGGAGACATCGAGACGGTGGACTGCCTGAAAATTGCGGTACTTGGCTGTGATTCTGCGATCGGTAAACGGACGACGGCCTGGCTACTGGTACACGGATTATGTGATGCCGGCAAGAAAGCGGAGATGATCGGTACCGGTCAGACGGGCTGGATGCAGGGAGCGAAGTACTCGATGATTATGGACAGTTGTATCAATGACTTCGTCGCCGGAGAGATCGAGCATGCGGTGGTGCGTGCTTACCAGAACGAATCTCCAGACGTGATTGTGGTGGAGGGTCAGGGCAGTTTGATGAATCCGGCTTACCCCGGCGGTTTCGAGATTTTGGCGGCGGGTCGTCCCGATTTCGTAGTGCTGCAGCACGCGCCTACGCGTAAAGAGTACGATGGATTCCCTGGCTACCGTTTACATTCGCTGGCGGAGCAGATCAACGCCATCAAGGTGGTTTCAGGCAAAGACGTCATTGCGGTTACGCTCAACCATGAGGGGTTGAAAGACGAGGAGATCGACGCGGCCTGTGCTGCGGTTACGGCCGAGTGCGGCTTACCCTGTTTCGACGTGCTGGCACGGGGAGCGAACGGGCTGGTTTCCCTCATTTCGGAACAGCTTAAGTAAGCGACTTAGGGCGCGGCCGCAGGTGCAAAGTAAGGGACTAAGGAAGCAAAGGAGTAAACGACCAGCCATAAACCGGAGACTTTAGCACCTTGCTTCTTTACCTCCTTTTTCCGCAC